>JBEGQV010000255.1:0-5517 GCA_041180785.1 Bacteroidota bacterium
AAAAAACATCCTAAATGCTGCAAAAGCAGAAGCCAAACGTCTAATCAAAGAGGCTAATCAAAAAATTGAACAAACCATCCGAGAAATTAAGGAGAATGAGGCAGAGAAAGAGAGTACGCAACGAGTGAGAAAAGAGCTGACGGAATATGCGGAGAATAAGTTAAAGAGTGAGCAGCCTAGGGTTTCAACCCTAGGAAATGGGCAGAGTGGAAAGTGGCAAGTGAATAACAATTTAAAGTCCGAAGGACTTGAATTAAAATTAGCCCCTAGCGAAGCTGGAGGAAATGGGAAGTTAAATGCGGGAGATTGGGTTTTAATTGACAATGGCGCACATGAGGCCACATTAGCTCAAATATTAGAAGTAAAGGCAAAAGATGCTGTAGTAGCATTGGGTGGCATCAAAAGTACCGTCAAGTTAAACCGATTAACCAGAGTTAAGGCCCCAAAACTAGAAAAAAAGAAATACGTAGCCAGCTCTGGAGTAGATTTAACTTCCAAAATGGCACACTTTTCTCAAACCTTAGATATTCGTGGTAAACGAGGAGAAGAGGTATATGGAATACTCGATCACTATTTAAACGATGCGCTTTTAACGGGTGTCATCGAAGTCAAAATTTTACATGGTAAAGGAGATGGAATTTTACGCAATTTAGTGCGTGAACAACTCCGCCGCTACCCACAAGTTCGTAAATTTGAAGACGAGCATGCAGACCGCGGCGGCGCTGGGATTACGGTGGTGAGTCTTTAAACCACTACATTCACAATTCTTTTTGGAACTACAATCACTTTCTTTGGTGTTGTTCCTGCTAAATTCTTTTGTACCTGTTCATTTGAAAGAACAGCCTCCTCAATTGCTTGTGGAGTTGCATCTGCAGGGAAGGACAAGGTCAATTTCACTTTTCCATTGAAAGAAATGGGGTAATTGAATGTATCCTCCACTAAATATGCTGCATTAAACACCGGGAAAGTGGCATAAGATAAAGTTCCCTCTTGCTCTCCTAAAACGGTCCACAATTCTTCTGAAATGTGAGGTGCATATGGTGCCAATAAGATCACTAAATCTTTCAAAATAGCTTTCTTACTGCACTTTAACGTAGACAAATCATTCACGCAGATCATCAAGGTAGAAACAACTGTATTGAATGAATAACGATCCAAATCATCTTGCACCTTACGAATTGCGGTATGCAGAACCTTCCATTCTTCTGGTGTAGGAGCATCATCTGTTAATTTACATTGCTGATTAACCTCATCGAAAAACAAACGCCAAACCTTTTTTAAGAAGTTATGAGAACCTGAAATACTGTTGGTATTCCAAGGTTTAAACTGCTCTAAAGGGCCCAAGAACATTTCATACACACGAAGTGTATCTGCCCCGTATTTAGCGATTAAATCATCTGGATTTACGACATTAAATTTCGATTTCGACATCTTTTCCACTTCCCATCCACACACATATTTTCCATCCTCCAAAATGAATTCCGCATCAGCAGGAACGTCATTTCGGCTCGACTTAAAAGTCTCTACATCCAACACATCGTTATCCACTATATTGACATCAACGTGTAGCGCAGCTACATCGTATTGGTCTTTTAATCCATGCGAAACGAAGGTCACCTTGTCTGAATCCTTTACCCGATAGACAAAATTAGATCGTCCTTGAATCATCCCTTGGTTGATCAATTTCTTGGCAAATTCTTCCTCTTTTACATATCCCAAGTCTTTCAAGAATTTATTCCAAAAACGCGAATACAATAAGTGTCCGGTTGCATGCTCAGAACCTCCAATGTATAAATCAACAGCCTGCCAATAATCGATGGATTCTTTACTTGCAAAGAAATCTTTATTGTGTGCATCCATGTATCGATACCAGTACCAAGAGGAACCGGCCCAACCTGGCATGGTCGACCACTCATAATCGTATTGTCCTTGATACTTCCATGAATCGGCAGCTCTACCTAATGGTGGTTCACCGGTTTCAGTGGGTAAATATTTATCAATTTTTGGAAGCTCTAGAGGCAATTCACTTTCTTGAATTAAATAAGGCAATAATTTACCCGAAGCTGAAGGTTTGAAATAAACTGGAACCGGTTCTCCCCAATAACGTTGGCGGGAGAATACCGCGTTGCGCATACGATATTGTATTTTTCCTTTTCCAATTCCATTTTCCTCAAGCCAGGCAATTAATTTCTGTGTAGCCTCTTTGTAGGTTAAACCATCAATCATTCCTGAATGGATATATTTCCCTTCTTTGGTATTATCAGCCTGTTTTTCGATGTCTTTTTGAGCATCCAAAATCGGAATAATCGGCAAGTTAAAATGTGTCGCAAAATTCCAATCGCGTTGATCGCCACTTGGCACGCCCATCACAGCACCTGTTCCATATCCTGCTAAAACATAATCTGCCAAATAAATTGGTACTTTTTCGCCATTGAATGGGTTTACTACAAATGATCCTGTAAATACACCAGATACTTGTTTTACTTCCGACATACGATCTAATTCAGACCGAGATTTTGCCCAACTAATATATTCTTCAACAGCTGATTTTTGAGCAGCAGTTGTTAAATCTAATGCCCATTCGTGTTCGGGGGCAAGTACCATAAAAGATACTCCATAGATTGTATCAACACGTGTAGTAAATACTTTTATTTTTTTACCTTGGAGATTGTCAACAGGTTCAAAAATGTCAAAATCAACCTCCGCTCCCACAGATTTACCAATCCAATTTCTTTGCTGTTCTTTCAAAGAATCAACCCAATCTACTTCATCTAATCCACGCAATAAACGGTCGGCGTAAGCGGTAATTCGCATCGACCATTGGCGCATTTTCTTTTGCTCTACCGGATAGCCTCCGCGCTCAGAAACACCATCTTTTACTTCATCATTTGCCAAAACGGTTCCTAAAGCTGGGCACCAGTTTACCACTGAGTCGTCTAAAAAAGCTAAACGAAAATGTAATAAATATTCATATTGTTCATCTGCTGAAAGCGCTTTCCATTCAGCTGCAGAAATTCGAGTAACCTCATCATCACAGACAGCTTGCAGGCCATGACTTCCCTTTTCATTTAAAATAGCAATCAAACCATCAATTGATTCGGCTTTGTCAGATGCTTGATTGTACCAAGAATTAAACAATTGCATGAAAATCCATTGTGTCCATTTGTAATAGGATGGATCAGAGGTACGTACTTCTCTTGACCAATCGAATGAAAAACCAATGTTTTTCAATTGCTCAATGTAACGAGTAATATTTTGTTCAGTAGTAATTGCCGGATGTTGACCCGTTTGGATAGCATATTGTTCTGCTGGTAACCCAAAGGAATCAAAACCCATCGGATGAAGCACTTCATACCCTTTTAAACGCTTATAGCGCGCCATGATATCAGAGGCAATATAACCAAGCGGGTGACCAACGTGTAATCCAGCACCCGAAGGATAAGGAAACATGTCTAACACATAATATTTAGGCTTGTTCGGATTAACGGACGATTTAAAGGTTTGGTTCTTTTCCCAAAAGGCTTGCCACTGTTTTTCAATCTCACGAAAACGATACTCTGTACGCATATTATTTACTCAATTTTTAAAAAGGAATGCAAATTACGCTTTTTTCTCCAAAAAATATTTACTCTACTATATTGGTAGATTTAATATGTTTTTATACTTTTGCAAAAACAAATACAAGGTGAGTTCAGAATCCAGCAAAAGCAACAATCAATTTCCGCATATATTTCATGCGATTAAGATCATTTGGAATAGGCAAAGAAGCATAACGGAAGTTATTATTCATATTAGCAACGCAGTTGCTTTGATGATTGTGGGTCATTTATTGTTCACTTATTTTACTCCTGAAAAAATAGCAGGAATGTGGACAGAAATTACACCCGAAGTTTTATATTATGTATTGGGTGGATTTATCGCACAAATGATTGATGGTGCGTTAGGCATGGCATATGGCGTTACAGCTACCACCTTCTTGTTATCTGTGGGCATTACTCCTGCTGCAGCCTCTGCGAGTGTACATGCCTCGGAGGTATTCACATCCGGTGTTTCTGGGTATATGCATTTAAAATTTGGCAATGTTAATTCAAAATTATTTAAGACCCTGGTAATTCCTGGGATCATTGGGGCAATTTTAGGGGCCTATATTTTATCGAGCTTAGAAGAATATGCAGGATTCATCAAACCGATTGTATCGATTTACACACTTATTTTAGGCATTATCATCATAAAAAAAGCATTAGTGAAAAGAATTCAAAAGAAACCTACCAAGCGTTTGGGCATCCTAGCTTTGTTTGGAGCTTATTTGGACTCAATTGGTGGTGGAGGATGGGGACCGATAGTGTCTTCTACCTTGATTGCTTCTGGTCGTCATCCAAAATACACCATCGGCTCCGTAAACCTTACCGAATTCTTTGTCTCCTTGGCAAGTTCAATTACATTCTTTACGGTCATTGGTTTAGGTTATTGGCAAGTTATTTTTGGACTCATCCTTGGTGGAGTAATAGCAGCACCCATTGCTGCTAAATTAGCCAATAAAATTCCTGTAAAATCCATGATGATTTTGGTGGGATTGGTGGTAATTATTGTTTCGATTCGTCAAATTGTATTAGGTGCTCCGAAGTTTTTTTAATAAGTGTTAGGCGTTTGGGGTTAGGCGTTTAGGGTTGGTAGTAGACCTATTCCCTATTCCCCAATTAAAATCTTTTTCTCCTCTTTTTTTCCACTTGCTCCCATAAATTGAAGGACATATACACCCTTTGATGCAAGGTTTAAGGAGATTCGTTTGGTTTCATTGGAATGAATGCTAATATTGCCCTGAATGAATTTACCAGCTAAATCAAATAGATTGATAACACCCTCTAGCGTACTTCTGACAAAAAAATCACCTTGATTGGGATTAGGCCACACCTGTAAATTTTCTTCCTGAAGTTTAGGTATCGTTGAATTTCCATAATTTTTAAAGAGCATCAATCCACCGCCAGATGTCCCAAGAATTAAATCGAGCTTACCATCTTTGTCAAAATCGACTGATTGAATTTGAACATGTAGACCAAATCGGTTGGTTAATCCTTCATCAATTGACATAAACTTCCATTGTTTATTCTCTTGAATGGCTTTTCGGATAAAGCCTTCCTTGTCGACACCATAAAAAATTGGCTGACCTGAACCATATTCATCTAGGACCACAAAGGATTGAAAATTTAAATTTTGACCTACAAAGCCACCCCAGTCAGCTTGTCGCACCAAAATTTTTATTCGATTTTCAACCCGATCGATTTGTACTAAATCAATTTGACCTGAACGATGTAACACAAAATTTTCTTGTAAGCCATCAAAATCAATATCCAAACTTATCAACTGATCATTTGACAAAAGTTCGCCTTGATTCAGAGCAATCCATTGTTTTTGAACAAACTGGTATTCAAACAAGGCAGGACCCTTCAAAGTTTGAGTCAAGGCATACAATTCGTTTTGACCATCTCGGTTCCAGTCGGCCAGCAACAATTTCATCTC
>JBEGQV010000256.1:0-5104 GCA_041180785.1 Bacteroidota bacterium
CCGGCATTATTGATCAAAATTTGAATATTTTTCCAATCTTCAGGCAAGGAATCAAAAGCAGCTTGTACATCAGTTTGATGTTTAACATCAAACACTAACAAAATAGAATCAGTTGAAATGGATTGTTGAAGTTCGACTAAGCGCTCTTTTCTTCGACCACATAAAATTAAAGAAAACCCTTCTTTGGCTAATACTTTGGCGGTGGCCATTCCAATACCTGAACTTGCTCCAGTCACACAAGCAATTTTATTCATCATGATAATTATCGATAAATTTTGAACTGAAACACAAATTATACAATAAATTTGTAAAAATTTGATGTATGAACTTTTTAATTGTTGGATTAGGTAATATAGGAATAGAATATCTATTAACGAGGCACAATATTGGTTTTATGGCTGTCGATTACTTGGCCAAACAAAAAGCTATCCAATTTAAAGTTGATCGACTTGGGGCTATCGCCTCCTACAAATTAAAAGGACATACCCTAACCCTTTTAAAACCCTCTACCTTCATGAATTTAAGTGGCAAAGCACTCAATTATTGGATGCAGCAACTTAAAATTCCCAAGGAACAAGTTTTAGTTTTAGTAGATGATATTGCCCTACCCCTAGATACATTGCGACTAAAACCCAAAGGATCTGCCGGAGGACACAACGGACTAAAAAACATTGAAGCCATATTAGGTACTCAAGAATATGCCCGTCTCCGCATGGGAATTGGAGATGATTTTGCGAAAGGTCGACAAGTAGATTTCGTTTTGGGGAACTTCACCGACAAAGAATTAGAACAATTACCTCTCATTTTAGATCGAACTTGTCAATTCATCGAAACTTTTTGCCTTGAAGGTATCCAACAAACGATGAATAAATTCAACCAATAATTGTATTTTTTAAAGAATTTTAAAATTTTTTCAAGATTTTAAAAATAAGTATTTTCATAATCTATTTAATTTTCTTTCCAAATAAAATTTGGAATACAAAACAAAAACTTATCATTAATTCCGAATTATACCCAATTTTTAAAATCAAAATTCCAAATTAAACTGAAATTGTGTTAAACCAAGTTTTGCTATATCAAAAAAATGCAATAATTTTGTACTGTTGATTTAGACAATTAAATATAACAAAACAAATGAAACGCAAAATTATGTTGATTAGTAGCTTGATTGGATTAAGCCTAATCGTGAATGAGGTGAAAGCGAGCGGTACCACTTTAAACATGGTAAACAACACTACATCTGTAGTATCAGTAGAAGAGACATTATCTGAAAAATTCCAGTCGTTATACAAGAGTAACACAAACGCAAGTCAATTGAACTTAACGGCGAATGTTTTAGAAGCATATCAAAACAATAAAATTGAATTTTTAGCTCTTACAAAGGAAGAAAAATTAACGTTTAATCAAACAATTAAAAATTTATCTACACAAGCGCAAAATATTCAAGACGAAAAGTCGTTAAATTGGATAAAAGAAATAAACAAATCCGCCAAAAACATTAACATCATCTGGTCGATAAACGAAAAATCACCAGCAATTGATGTCGACTTAAAAGACATGACTGAAGCTCCAAGTAGCCTAATCGTGGTATTTAAGCAGTAAAAAAGAAAGATTGTTAGTAGTTTTCATAGTTAAATAGGTTTAGAGGTAATTAAAAAAGGTGCAGTTTTTAACTGCACCTTTTTTTTATTTTTTTTGTACAAAACTTATATTATTTCAAAAATAATATTACCTTTGTAAAAATTTTCATAGTTAAATAGGTTTAGAGGTTAAACAATAAGGCCAGAAGTTTCTTCTGGCCTTATTTATTTTATTTGAAATATTAGGAAATTTTCGCACCATTCCAAATAGGTGCAGATGGACTCAAAAATACCAATTCACCCTCCTGACCTTCTGCCATCAAAATCATTCCCTCACTTTCAAATCCCATGATTTTTCGAGGAGCAAGATTGGCTAAAAAAGTTACCTGTCGACCCACAACATCCCCTGGACTAAAATGCTCCGCTATTCCACTTAATATTGTTCGTTGACGAATCCCATCCTCAACCGTTAATTTTAATAACTTCTTACTCTTCTCAACTGACTCAGCTGCTACAATCTGTCCCACACGCATATCCATTTTCAAGAAATCATCAAAAGAAGTTGTTTCTTTGATTTCTGGCACTTTTTTATTGGCTAATTCCATTTGTTTTTTCGTTTCTTGAAGCTTTAAAATTTGCTTCTGAATGACTTCATCCTCAATTTTCTCAAATAGCAATCCAGGATTTGCTAAGGTTTGACCTGCAGTTATTACCTCAAAATCACCTATCGTTTGCCAATCCAATGAGGTTGCACCCAAAGCTGCAAATAATTTTTTAGATGTAAATGGCAAAAAGGGCTCCAGGGCCACCGCTACATGAGCAACCAATTGAACAGCATAATTCAACACGGTACCGGCCTTCTCTGGTTCAGTTTTCATCAATTTCCATGGCTCCGCATCTGCTAAATACTTATTTCCAATTCTGGCAATTTCCATTGCAGCTACCAAGGCATCCCTGAACTTATAATTTTCTAAGGAAGTTGATAAAGTTGATGGAATTTCTTGAACAGCCTTCATCATGGCATCTTCCAAGCCTGTTCCATCTGCCTTTGCAGGCACTTTTGAATCAAAATTCTTGTCGATCAACACAAAGGCACGATTTACAAAATTCCCCAAAATGGCAACCAATTCTGAGTTGTTTTTGGTTTGAAAATCAGCCCATGTAAAATCAGAATCTTTGGTTTCCGGACTCAAAGCTGTCAGCGTGTATCTTAACACATCCTGCTTACCCGGAAATTCCTGTAAATATTCATGCAACCAAACTGCCCAATTTCTTGAAGTTGAAATTTTATCACCCTCCAAATTCATAAATTCATTTGCGGGTACCTGATCAGCCAATTGATATTCTCCATGCGCCATACACATAGCAGGGAAAATCAGGCAATGAAAAACAATATTATCTTTTCCAATAAAATGCACAATTCTAGAATCTTCGGCTTTCCAATATTTCTCCCAATCCTTGGTTAATTGAGAAGTCATAGAAATATACCCAATTGGTGCATCAAACCACACATATAATACTTTTCCTTCCGTACCTTCCAATGGAATCGGCACTCCCCAATTTAAATCACGTGTCATGGCACGTGGTTTCAAACCCTCTTGCAACCAGGATTTCACTTGTCCGGCCACATTCGACTTCCATTCTGGATGTGATGCCACATATTCCTCCAAAGATTTCTGCCATTGATCCAAGGGTAAAAACCAGTTCTTGGTGGGTTTTAAAATTGGCGCATTTCCAGATAAAGTTGATTTAGGATTAATCAATTCATTGGGTGATAGCGTTGTTCCACACTTCTCACATTGATCGCCATAAGCACCTGGTTGGTGACAAGATGGACACTCTCCTACAATGTATCGGTCAGCTAAAAATTGATTAGCCGTTTCATCAAAAAACTGATTGGTCGTCTCTTCAACAAACTTCCCCTCCTCATATAATTTTTTGAAAAAATCTTGTGAAAGCTGATGATGCACCGGATCAGAAGTTCGACCATAGATATCAAAAGAAATACCAAATTCAGCAAATGAATCTTTAATGACCTGATAATAATGGTCAACTACCTGCTGCGGTGTTTTCCCCTCCTTTTGTGCTTTAATCGTAATTGGTACACCATGCTCATCTGTTCCCGACACAAAAATTACATCTTTTTTTTGCATTCGAAGATACCGCACATAAATATCAGCTGGTAAATAACAACCCGCCAAGTGTCCAATATGAATAGGCCCATTTGCATAAATTAAGGCCGCCGTTACAGTAGTTCGATTAAAATTTGACATTTGATGTAATTAAAAAACAAAAATACGTAATTTTTTAAGGATTAAGGACCAAAAAATATCATTTTTAAAAGATAAACCCTTGTTAATTAAAAAAACAATTACTACATTTGCATTCCAAATTTTTAAAAACAAGATAAGTACATGCTAATCATTTCGATAAAAGAGAACGAATCAATTGACAAAGCGTTAAAGCGCTTCAAAAAGAAATTTGAAAAAACGGGTGTTGTGAAAGAACTTCGTAGAAGATCTGCATTCGAAAAACCATCTATTTCTCGTCGTACAGAATTAATTCGTGCTGCATATAAGCAAAAAATGTACGGAAACTCTAACAGCTAGGATTTCCCTCAACATATATTTAGAAATTATTGACTAATTTCGGATCATGAATCTGGAATTAGTCAATTTTTTTTTAGAACACCTTCAAATTGAACGCAGACTAAGTAAACATACGCTTAGCTCCTATGCTACAGATTTAAATCAGTTTTGTTCATTTATCGAACAAGGATTACCTCAAGCAAAATCGATTATTGCATTACAAACCAAAGACATTCGTCTTTGGATGGTGGATTTATCAAACCAAGGCATTGAAAACCGATCCATCAACCGTAAACTTGCTGCACTTAGAACCTTTTTTAAACACTTACAACGTACAGGTAAACTAATTGACAACCCAATGATTTCCATCAAGGCAGTCAAAACAAGTAAAACACTCCCGCATTTTATTAGAGAAACAGAAATAAAATCCATTGATTTTTCCAACAAGGGCGAAACCTTTGAAGAATTACGAGAGGAGCTTATATTTTCCCTTTTTTATGGAACAGGGATGCGATTATCCGAATTAATCGACTTAAAAACCACTCAAATAGATGTGTATCATAAACAACTGCGCGTATTAGGAAAGCGAAATAAAGAACGAATTATTCCTGCACCAAGCATTCTTTTTGAATTGATTGAAAAATATGTAAAAGTTCGACCTTTTGAAAGCGAATTTCTACTACTAACCAACCAAGGAAAACAACTTTACCCCATGATGGTGCAACGAATCATTAAAAAACTATTGGGAAATGTGAGCACCTTAGAAAAATTATCTCCACACGTATTGCGACACACCTATGCCACTCATTTACTCAACAAAGGCGCCGATTTAAATGCCATCAAAGAATTACTTGGACATGCCAACCTTGCCGCCACACAGGTATATACGCACAATTCACTCGAAAAAATGAAGGAGATTTATCAGCAAGCACACCC
>JBEGQV010000257.1:0-19114 GCA_041180785.1 Bacteroidota bacterium
CAGCTTCTGGTGGAAGTGCTTGTTCAAGTGGAACTTCAATCGGTTCACATGTTTTGCATGCCATCAATCCAAATGCCACTGGTGCGTCTATTCGATTCTCTTTTTCCCCGAATAATACGAAAGAGGAAGTGAATAGGGTGGTTGAAACGCTTAATACGCTCTCGCAAAAATAACCCTCTTTGTAGATGGATTTCCGGAGAATACACATTTTCCAGCTTCTTCAACGGCATCTAATGGGATGCAACGAATGGTAGCTTTGGTTAATTCTTTGATTTTTTCTTCAGTTTCAGAAGTTCCATCCCAATGGGCAGAAATAAATCCCCCTTTTTCTATTTGGGTTAAGAATTCATCCCATGAATTTACCTGGTGTGTATTTTCCGTACGGAAGTTAAGTGCCTTTTGATAAATACTAGATTGGATATCTTCTAAAGTTTTGGCAACTACTTCAGCAATTCCATCGAATGGCATGCTTTGTTTGGTTTTTGTATCTCTTCGAGCCAATTCGATAGTTCCATTTTCGATATCTCGATTTCCAATGGCTAGGCGAATAGGTACTCCTTTTAATTCATATTCAGCAAATTTAAAGCCTGGGCTTTGGTTATCTGCAGAATCGAATTTTACCGAAATGCCTTTTGAACGTAAGGATTTTACCAATGGGTCTATTTTTGCTTTAATGGTTTCTAATTGTTCCTGACCTTTATAAATCGGAACGATTACCACTTGTATAGGAGCTAATTTTGGAGGTAACACCAATCCTTGGTCATCCGAATGTGCCATGATTAAGGCTCCCATTAGTCGAGTAGAAACACCCCAAGAAGTTCCCCAAACTAGTTCTTGTTGATTTTCCTTATTTAAGAATTTTACGTCAAAGGCTTTTGCAAAATTTTGACCCAAAAAGTGTGAAGTTCCCGCTTGCAATGCTTTTCCATCTTGCATCATTGCCTCGATGCAATAGGTGTCTTCAGCTCCTGCAAAACGCTCATTGGCTGTTTTCTTCCCTTTGATCACAGGAACTGCCATGAAGTTTTCAGCAAAGTCTGCATAGACTTCTAGCATTTGTTCTGTTTCTTCAATGGCCTCTTGCTTGCTAGCATGTGCTGTGTGTCCTTCTTGCCACAAAAATTCAGCAGTACGTAAGAATAAACGTGTTCTCATTTCCCAACGTACAACGTTGGCCCATTGATTGATTAACAACGGTAAATCGCGGTAGGATTGGATCCAGTTTTTATAAGTCGACCAAATAACTGTTTCAGAGGTAGGTCGAACAATTAATTCCTCTTCTAGTTTAGCCTCAGGGTCCACAATCACTCCCCCACCGTTTGGATCATTTTTTAATCGATAATGGGTAACTACTGCACACTCCTTTGCAAATCCTTCAACATGAGAAGCTTCTTTGGATAGGTAAGATTTTGGAATAAAAAGGGGGAAATAGGCATTGGTATGTCCTGTTTCTTTGAACATATCATCTAAAGCTCTTTGCATTTTTTCCCAGATAGAAAAGCCGTAAGGTTTAATCACCATGCAGCCTCTGATGGCAGAGTTTTCTGCTAAATCAGCTCTTTTTACCAATTCATTATACCACTCAGAATAATTTTCTGCTCTAGAAGGAAGGGATTTACTCATATTTATTTATCGATTGACGAACTAAAATGTCAACTATTTCGTTTAATATTTGTAGTTTTATTACTTATAATTTAGCTGCAAAGATATAATTTAAACCCTATTTTTACACGTAAAATCTTTCCACTATGAAAAATTATCTTGTATATGGAATGGGCTTTATCGTTTTAACGATTCAATCATGCATTACCGTGCAGGTGAGTCCTGATGCTGCCAGCAATCAGAAAAAATATGTCCAAGACGATTTATATGACACTGAAGTATTGTTTTCAACTAAAACAAAAAAGGTTAAACAGCAAGATTACTATCAGTCCAATCAAAATCCAGATGAAATAATCATTGAAGAAGAGGAGGGAATTGCTCAACGAGCAAAGCAGCAGAATTTTTTAAATTCGAGAAGTGTTTATTCAAATTACGATCAAGGGTATTCTGATGGCTTTCGAAATGGTGCATTTTCATCTACTCCTTGGAATAATTGGTACAGTAATCCGTATATCAATTTTGGATATACGCCCTACCGATCTACGTTAAACATTACCTGGGGGCTTAGTAGTTTTTACAGTCCATTTAATTCTTTTTACCCTTCTTTTTCATATGGATTTGGTTATTTGAATCCATATTATTCCATGTTTAATCCATTCCTAGATCCTTTTTATGGGTACTATATGCCAGGATTATACATGAATTACACTTCAGCCTATTATTATAGTAATCCATACAATTATTACTCGTATTTGAATAGTTCAAGTGGGTATGCAAATTATGGTTCTTCCTATGCCGACCAACCACAACGTAGAGTTGTTCGTGGACCAAGAGAGGAAGGAGGGAGTAATCGATATAATGAAAATTACAATGGGGGAAATCGAGCAGTAGCAAATCAATATAATGGCAATTTTAATAACCAAAATCAGGTGCAAAATCAGCCTCAGCGGAATATTGTAGATGAATACAATCGTGTACAGCAACGTAGGAATTCCAATATTGAATATACACGCCCTTCCAATAATGAGTATCAAAATTCTAGTAGGGATCAATTTTTTCAGCAAAATCGTTCCACTAATTTTGGTAATTCGAGTTCTAATTTTTCGGGAGGCGGCGGCGGATCATTTAATGGTGGAGGTGGAAGAGGACCGCGTTAATTGTTAATTCTATGAAATCTTTTGGTATCTTTTTATTGACCTTGGGTCTTGGCTTAGGTTATTGGGTGCAGGCGCAGGTCTTATCTTATCCTTTTATCGGAAAGCAATTTTCATCAACATACGCATCTGGCTCCGCTAGAATGTTGGCGTTGGGAGGAACGCATCAGGCAATTGGAGCTGACATAAGTTCTATCGCAGGCAATGCAGCTGGGTTGGGATATTATAATCGTTCGGAAATAAATATAACCGGAGGATTTGGGGTAACATCAGTTGGTTCGAATTATATTGGAATGGAGACTTCGAGAACGGAGAGTCAGTTTGGCTTAACTGGATTTGGAATCGTATTGGCAGGTGAAGATTGGCGTGATTCAGATTGGAAAGGGAATTTAGGAATATCCTATTCAAAACAACTCATGTTTAATCAATCTTTTTCTGTTGTTGGATTAAATAATGTAAGTTCTTTACTCGATAAGTATATTCAAACTGTCAATAAAAATGGAGAAACAGGCACTAGTTTAGATAATCAATACGACTACAATTCGAATACGGCACTGAGTCAAGAAGCATTAGCCTATCAGTCCTATTTAATCAACCCAGATGCTAAAACTGGCGGAGCGCCATTTAGCCGTTTTGAGCCAAGTTTGCCAACACAGCAAGCAGGATATTCTTCTGCTGAAGGATTTCAATCCCAATGGGATTTTAGTTATGGCTTAGGGTATCGTCAGAAATTTTATGTAGGTGCAGGATTGCATTTTACCAAAATACAATCCACTTTAACGAGTACTTGGGATGAAACTTTTGTTGGGGCAAGATATGTGAGTGGATTTTCATTTGATGAAAAATTACTTACTGCAGGTACGGGTTATTCCTTAAGTCTTGGGATGATTTACAAGTTAAACAATCAATTAAGAGCAGGGTTTAATTTTCAAACACCTACTTATTATTCGCAAGTGAATGAACAGTTGACGGGTGGAATGAATGCTAGAGCAATTGCCATACCATCTTATGATAGTAATGGTAATCCAATTAATATTTCGAAAGTTGGCCGAGTGAATTTGGCCACAAATGAATTTACCTATCAGTTGACTACTCCGATGAAAATTGGAGGAGGCTTGGCATATTTCTTTGGCAAAAAGGGATTTTTGACCTTGGATGTAGAAATGATAGACTATTCTAAGATTTCTGTAAGCAGTGAAGAGTTGAGTAGTTCAGCAAATCAACAATTTAAAGATAAATATAATTCGACATCACAGAAGTACTTTCAAGCCGATTTAAACCTGAAATTTGGTGCTGAAATACGATTGAGTCCACATGTAAGTGCCAGAGCTGGAATTGCCACTTTTGGTAGTGGCTATCAAAAGACTTTTGATGCAATTGATCGTTCCGTGTTACAACTTTCAGGTGGATTTGGGTATAAGTCGGATACTTTCTATGTAGACTTCTCTGTGGTCAATCGATCACAAAAAGATGCCTATACGCCGTATACGCTTGATAATGCTTCTAAATTTGCTTCTTCTACACTCGTGTTAAAAAATACGACAGTTAGCCTAACTGGAGGAATTTATTTTTAACTAAAAATATTCTAGGGTTAAAACTTTGCTCACTTTGCTCACTAGCTCACTCTAACTATATGCTTCAATTAACCACAAAAGTTGGTTAACTGAAATTTCACCATCTACTTGAATGTCGGCTTGTTTGTAAAATGGTAATCGGGTTTCGTATAGATTTTTGATGTTTCCGATGATTGTCTCCTCAGATTCAGTAGCAATATTTAACAAAGGACGATTGTTGGTTTGTGCTTTATAGATCCTTTTTGCAAGATCATCGATATCTACATTTAAGAAAATGGAAATACCATTTTCTTTGATAAATTCCATGTTATTATGGAAACAAGGAACGCCACCGCCGGTGGCGATTACAGTTGATTGGTTAGGTTGTATAGTATGAAGGATTTTTTTCTCTAGCTCACGGAAGTAGTCTTCGCCTTTACTCGAAAAAATATCAGCAATTGATTTTTGTTCTCTTGTTTCAATTAATTTATCCATATCGGTAAAAGAATAACCTAAATTTCTTGCTAATTCTTTTCCTAAGGTACTTTTACCAGAAGAGGGCATCCCCACTAAAAAAATGTTTTTCATTCTTGCACTTTTGTTAAACTACTTACTATTTCTTCCGAAGAAGGTAAATTATAGGCTGACCATTTTCCTTTGACGGTTCCGTTGCTTAATAGCCACAAACCAGGATTGGAGCGAATAATGGTTTTTAATATTTTGGTGTCGGCGCTCATTGCCGGAAAACTTAATTGGAATTCGTGTCGTAATTCATTTGTTTCAGCGACACTTGCTGCACTTAATAACCACGTTGGGATCTTTTTTTGTTCCAAATCGGCTGCGATTTTTGTAATTTTTTCAAAGGCATCTTTTTTTGCATGCTGAACATTTGGTAAAATGACAAATAAGCGGTTTCCTTTGAAGCTTTCTTTGGTGAAATCGGTCGTATCGTTATCAACCCAAATTTTATAATCTGTAATCAAAGGTCTGGCTTCTTTTTCATTGATTGCTTCCATGGAAATGAATTCAGCTGTTGTGTCAGATGGCATGTCGTTTAGAGTAACAACTTGACCTTTTATTTTATACGTATATTGAAATTTTAAGGGTTCCCTTTGGGACATGTTTTTGGGAATATTTTGACCAATGGCATAGGGTAAACTATCCCAAATGGGTAAATAAAAATAGGAATAAAGGCCAAATCCTATACTTAATAAAGTACTCGCTATAACTACCTTTAAGGTGTTTTTTTGTTTATTTTTAATGTCGGTGAAAAATAGCGAAACTATTAAAATCAACAAAAAGATGTCTTTGGAGAAAGATGTCCAAGGAGTCAATTTGATGGCCTCTCCAAAACAGCCACAGTCGGTCACTTTATTGAAATAAGCTGAATAGAAAGTAAGGAAACTAAAAAAGATGATGAGGGAGAGCAAAATCCACAAAACCCTTTTGGTTTTGTATTGTACCCATAGTGCGACAGCAAGTATGATTTCTAAGCTGCTTAGCCCGATGGAAAAGATCAAGGAAAAGGGGATGAGTGCTTTCCAAAAACCAGCCATCAAACGGAAGTCTTGAGAAAAGACATCGAAGTATTCTTCTAATTTTATTTCTGTTCCGATCGGGTCGTTCAATTTGATGAACCCCGAAAACAGAAAAATGGCAATAATCAAGAAACTAGCTACTTTTTTGTAGATATTCATGCCTATTGTTGGGTAGATTGTTGTTCTTCTTTAAGTTGGATCAAGCAAAATACGGCATAGTTGAGCATGTCTTGATAATTCGCTTCTACGCCTTCTGATACGATGGTTACCCCTTGATTGTCTTCAATCTGTTTGGTTCTGAAGATTTTCATAAGGATGAGGTCGGTCATACTACTGACACGCATGTCTCTCCAGGCTTCACCGTAATCATGATTTTTATTTAAAAGTAATTCAAGTGTTTTGTTTACTTGAAGGTCGTATAACTTCGATAGTTCCTCGTTGCTAAATTCGGTTTTATCTGAATTTTCTAAGGATTTTTGAATAAGTGCAATAATGCAATAATTGATGATGCCTACAAATTCACCCTCGATACCATCTTCTACTTTTTGTTGACCTTTTTCTTGAATACTTCTGATGCGTTGGGCTTTGATAAAGATTTGGTCAGTTAGACTTGGTAAACGTAATATTCTCCAGGAAGTCCCGTAATCCTTGTTTTTTTTATCAAATAAAGCTTTGCAGAATGCAATAACTTGGCGATATTCGATTTCTGTTTGGGAAGGCATGTTGTCCCTGTTCATAAATTAAGTTTTAGTTTACCACGCTCATGTTTTTTCGAACCACAAAAATAGTGTAATTATCCTAAATATCCTTGCGTTGAATACTCTTTTTCCAAATTTTCAAACTATCCAAACTAAGGGTCGAATTTTATGTTTTGAAAAGCCGCTTATCATGGGTATTTTAAACATAACACCTGATTCATTTTTTGAAAAGAGTAGGGTACAACAAGCAGATGAAGTGCTACAGAAAGCGCAGATGATGCTTGATCAAGGTGCTGATATTTTGGATATCGGGGGGCATTCTACCCGACCAAATGCTGCATCTGTTTCCATTCAGGAGGAATTAGATCGGGTACTGCCAATAATTGAGCTACTTGAAAGTCGATTTCCAAATGCATTTTTATCGATTGATACCTATCGTTTAGACGTTGCCAAACAAGCTATTCAGTCAGGTGCACACCTCGTGAATGATATAGGATGTGGCAATATGGATGAGGGGATGTTGGATTGGGTTGGAACCGAAAATGTGCCGTATATTCTCAGTCATAGTGTGGGTCAATTCAATGAAGTTCATCAGTTGCCTAATTATCTAAATATTATCCAGGAGGTGTTTTCTGATTTATCTTCAAAAATCCAGTATTTACGAAAATTAGGTAATACAAATGTATTAGTGGATCCAGGATTAGGGTTTTCAAAATCATTGGATCAAAATTATGAACTATTAAGTCAATTGGGTGAATTGACAAGGTTAGGTGCTCCCATTTTGGTAGGAGTTTCACGAAAAACAATGATTTGTAGGCAATTAAATATAAAAGCAGAAGACGCACTGAATGGTACTTCAGCCTTGCATATGTTTGCTTTAATGAAAGGGGCAAACATTGTGCGCGTTCATGATGTGAAAGAGGCGAAGGAAGTAATCGATTTATTTGTAAAATTAAAGCAATATGGAGTATCCGATTTTTCATAATCATACTTGGAAAAAGAGTTCTGAGGTATCTGTCAGTATTCGGGATGTTGGATTTTTGCGTGGGTATGGCATATTTGATTTTTTTAGAATCATGGGGGGTCGACCGATATTTCTTTCTGATCACTTGGATCGGTTTTTATTATCCGCCCAAAAAATGGGTATTCAACATACCTATACAAAAGACACTTTGACTGGATTGCTGTTAGATTTAGCATCGATGTCAAAAGACGAATGTTTGGGCGTGAAAATGGTTCTCTCAGCTGGAGATAGTTTAAATGGATTTGATCCGATAGGTGAATCTCAGTTATTTATTATACCCTCTGTTTTCCAATTTGCGGATTTTGAGCGTGGAATGCGACTTAAAAGTATTTTTTATCAGCGCGAAATGGCCGATATCAAGAGTTTGAATTATGCCTTTGCTTTACGTCATTGGTCTCAAATCAAAGCTGAAGGCTTTGATGATTACCTGTATCACACCGATGCAATAGGTGTCACAGAATGCTCTCGTAGTAATTTGTTCCTTGTTAAAAATAATACAGTGGTCACACCAAATCAAGGAATTTTAGAAGGTGTTACTCGTAAAAAAATGATGGAAATTTGTCAGAAAAACAAGCTTCAACTCGAAATTCGGAATGCCTCACTTCAAGAGTTTATGGAAGCCGATGAGGTGTTTACCACAGGAAGTACTAAGCGGGTAGTGCCCATCAAGCAAATTGATGACAGATTATTTGAAATTGGGGAAATGACACGATTTTTATATCATGAACTTTTGAAATGTGAAATTTCAACTATTAAAAATTAACACTACATTATTTACAATTCATTTTAATCAGTTTCTTGTTTGGAACAATTAATTGTTTTTTTTAGGGGAAATCACTCCCCTTACCCCCTGCAATTTAATGGTTATTTAATTAAGTAAACTGATAAAATAGTTTCGGCATTATTGATTAGTAGAATAATCAATCAATTGATCATAAAATTTCGCCAGACAAACATTTGCATAAGGGATCAACCACAAAAATCCGATACCTAAAGTGAAAATGCAAAGAAATCCAAGTGCTATGAATCGTAAATACAAGGTAAACAATTGCCATTTATGACCATTCGTTAATTTTTTACTGAGTTCAATGGCTTCTAAGGATCCTATCGTTGGATTGTCATTTATAATGAAATAAACCATTGAATAGGAAAGCGCTGCCATAATACCTGGTATGATCAACAGTAAAGTCCATAAAAAGGTGAAAATCGCAACAATTAAATAGGTGGCAAGTAGCACAAAAAATCGATTTAAATCTTTAAAGCCAGCAAAAATCAATTCGATTTCTGCTTGTTGATTTCTTATGACAGCTAGACTAAACATTGCTCCACCAAAGGCAAATGAACCACTGAAAATGATTGAAATAAAGAATCCGTAATTAAAACTTATGTGTTCATACAGTTGATTTTGCCAAAAATTTTCTTGGATGTCTTCTAAATGAATTTTAAAGGGAAAACTTGAAATCACAATGGAAGGAATAATTGAAATAAGAAAAAAGGCTATAATTGCATAAAGCCATTTGCCTTCTAATTGTTTTCTTGCCTCGGATGTAATTTGGGAATTCGTCATTGTGCTGGTCTAAAAATCTTGATATTTTCTTCTTTGCACGTAATAAATGGCCCACCAATTAAATCAATACAATAGGGGATTGCAGGGAATACCGCTTCTAAGCATTGACGGATGGCCTTTGGTTTTCCAGGTAAATTGACGATTAACCCTTTACCACGGATTCCTGCGGTTTGTCGACTCAAAATAGCCGTTGGAACATATTGTAAACTAACCGAACGCATCAATTCTCCAAAGCCAGGCATCATTTTTGAGCAAACTGCTTCTGTGGCTTCGGGAGTGATGTCGCGTGGAGCTGGACCTGTGCCGCCTGTAGTAACTACCAAACAACAATTTTCTAAATCAATCATTTTACACAGGCAATCCTCAATTTGTTCTTGCTCATCGGGAATTACTGCATAGGAAACATCAAAATTTGATTGGATGTATTCGTTTAATAATTCGACGACTGCTTTGCCAGGAATGTCTTCATAAATTCCTGCGCTGGCTCTGTCGGACACATTTATGACGCCTATTTTGATCATGATTGTTTGTTTCGTTTGTCCATTTTATCAAAAGCTTTTGGGCGTTTTTCCTTCGCTATCGGTTCATTGAGTAAATCACGAATTACCACCGATGCACAAACGCCTCCAAATGCTGCAGGAAGATACGAAATCGTTCCATAAGCTGATTTTTTAAAGTTGGATCCATCGGTTAAAATAAGTGACTCGTCTTTTACTTTTTCCAACGAAAATACAGCCTTAATTCCTTTGCCAACTTGCATTTTACGTAATCTTTTTCGGACCATAAAAGCTAAATAGCATTCATGCGTATCAAATAATTCAGCTACTCTTATTTTAGTTGGATCTAATTTTCCACCAGCACCCATCGAACTGACTATATTTAATTTTAAATCATAAGCCGTTTTAAGCAAGGTTAATTTGGGTGTTACTGAATCAATGCAATCCATTACATAGTCGAACTGATTATGCTCTAAAATTTCTTTGGCGGCTTCTGGACTCAAAAAAGTCTCATAACTCGTTAAATCCAAATCCGGATTAATGGCTTTTAATCGATCTGCCATAATCTTTGCTTTGGGTTCACCGTGATTGGTCTGCAAAGCTACTAATTGTCTATTTCGATTGGTGGGATCCACCACATCTCCGTCTACAATCGTCATTTTGCCAACTCCTGCTCGGGCAATAAATTCTGCTGCAAAGGAGCCAACGCCTCCTAAACCTACTACTAACACATGTGATTTCTGTAATTTTTCAATGCCCTGTGGACCGATCAATAATTCAGATCGACTCAACCAGCTCAGATCTTTTGTACGCATACTTAGGCGATTTCTTCCTTGATTTGATATTGTGTTGTTTTGTCAGAATTGGTGACCAACAATTCACCTAAAAATCCTGCCAAAAATAATTGAACTCCTAAAATGATCGCAACTAATGCCAGATAAAATAAGGGATTGTCCGTAACATTTCTATATTTTAACTGATTGGCAATGTTGTATAATTTTTCAGCAATCAGCCACATGGTAAGTAAGCTGCCGCTGAAAAAGGAAAAGATGCCTAATCCACCAAACAAGTGCATGGGTCTTTTGCCAAATGTTTGCACAAAAGTAATGGAAAGCAGATCTAAAAATCCATATAAAAAACGCTCCAACCCAAACTTCGTTACCCCATATTTTCTAGCTTGGTGCTGAACAACTTTTTCCCCAATTTTTGAAAATCCATTCCATTTTGCTTGTACAGGGATATATCGGTGCATTTCACCATATAAACGGATCGTTTTTACTACTTCTTTTTTGTAGGCTTTTAAGCCGCAATTGAAATCGTGTAAATGAACGCCAGAAAGAGCCCGTGTTGCAGCATTATATAATTTTGTCGGTATCGTTTTGGAAAGTGGATCGAATCGCTTTTGTTTCCAGCCCGAAACCAAATCATAACCATCTTGAGTAATTAAGCGATATAATTCCGGAATTTCATCGGGAGAATCTTGCAAATCGGCATCCATAGTAATCACTACATCTCCTTCTGCCAATTGAAAGCCTTCATGTAAAGCGGCTGATTTTCCATAATTTCTGGCAAAAGAAATCGCCCTTAAGCCGGCATATGTTTGTTTTAATTCCTGTAAAACTTTCCATGATTGGTCCTTACTTCCATCATTTATAAATATCATTTCATAAGTAAACGAATGACTCTTCATTACTGAATCAATCCAAGAACATAATTCTGGTAGCGATTCAGCTTCGTTGTAAAGAGGTACTACGATAGATAGTTGCATAGTTTTCGGTAAGGAAAAGACAAAAATACAAAAAGATTTGGTTTAAGGGAAAATCAGATAATAGGGTCTTAAAAGTTCTTTAAAATCATCTGTGTATTCGTTTTGTTTATTTTTAACAACTAAAGAAAAAAAGCGTTCGCTTTTTTGTTCTTGACTCAAGCAAATGATTTCCCTCAGCACCTTGCCTCCCTCATTTGGTATGATTTGAATTCTTTCTTTTACATAAAACCTCGTCTCTTGTTTCTTGTCTCTCGTTTCTCTTAACACTTTTTCCATTACCTCGGGAGGGTAAATTAGCGCAATTTCTGTTTGATCGTGTGTGAATCGGTTTAGGTGATGCATCAGTTCTTCGGGTGTCAAATCGTCGCTATGCATAGCAGTTTGCTTACTTTTTGAACTATTGCTAAGATGGTTAACAAAAAAAGGCGGGTTGGAAAAAATGAAATCGTAGGTTGATTCTGTAAATATTTCTTTTATGTCCCCTTTTAAAAGGTTTATGTGATGCGAAAAGGGTAATTGATTGAAATTTTTTTGTGCTAAATCTGCTACTTCAGGAAAAATTTCTACTGCATCGATAGTAGATTCAGGATGAAATTGGGCAATCATGGCAGCAAGTACCCCCGAACCTGTTCCGATCTCCAACATGTTTCCATGTGCCCAACTGGCAAGATAAGCTCCAAAAATACAGGCTTCCGTTCCTATTTTTAGTCCTGGATTTCCATGTTCCATGGAAAAGCCTTTGAAATGAAATGTTGATCTACTTTCTGCCATAATCGGCTGGATTTTCACCCCAATGCTCTGTTTCCCATTTCAATACCTTGGTGGTCACACGGTTATTTTTTAACCATTCCAAGGCTCGATCCACTCGTTCGAATAAATCTGCATTGAGGTCATTGGGTTCTAATTTTGATTTAACCACCTTGTCGCGGACCCATGCAATGGCTGTAATGGAATCCGAATAAATCGGATAATTCAAATTGTTTTTTTGTAAATAAGCGATTCCATGCACGAGGGCTAAAAATTCGCCTAAATTGACTGTTCCTTGCGGAAAAGGTCCTTGTTTAAATACCACTTGTTTGGTAGCGGTATCCACTCCTTGGTATTCTAGTATGCCTGGATTACCTGAACATGCGGCGTCAACCGAAAGGGAAGGAACGATTGGCTTTCCTATGGTCCCTAGCGGTTTGTCCTTTTTGTCTGCAGCTTGAATACTTGCCCAATAATTCTTTTTTAAAGCTTCCTCTGCTTCTTTTTGAGAATCAAAAGCCTTGTATTGTGCTCCAGGAAAGCCTTTTATATGGTTTTGTGTCTCCTCCCAAGTTGAAAATACGCCTGTTGCATGACCTTTCCAAATGGCGTAATATTTTTGTTTTTTGGCCATGATTAGATCCGCATTTTGAATATTTTAATTGCAATAGCAATCAAAATCACCCCAAATATTTTTCGAATGATTTGCGTACCAGCATCACCTAATTTCTTTTCAATCCAAGAACTTGATTTTAAAACGATGTAAATAAAAATAAGGTTGATGAAAATACTGATAATGATATTTTCTTCTTCAAATTGTGATTTTAGGGATACGAGGGTCGTCATTGTTCCTGCACCAGCAATAATTGGAAATGCCAAAGGTACAATCGAGTGAGAACCTGTATTGATATGTTCTTCTTTGAAAATATTTCTTCCTAAGGTCATTTCTAGACCAATTAAAAATAATACCAAGGCCCCAGCTAAAGCAAATGAATTGATGTCAACTCCTAAAAGTTTTAAAATAAATTTTCCGGCAAAGAAAAAACCTAGCATAATCAAACCGGATACCATGGTTGCTTGTTCTGCATGAATGTCTCCATTTTTTTTCCGTAAATCGATGATGATGGGTATTGAACCCAAGATGTCAATCACAGAAAATAAAATCAGCGATGAGGAAAGTATTTCTTTGAGGTTAAATTTAAAGTCCATAATGCTTTATAAATTCGATGAGTTGGTTAAAATCTTCTGTCGTATGACTTGGGAAATTGGCAATTCGAAAGGTAGTCTCATTCCATAAGCCATAGCCTTTGCCTAGCATAATTTCTTGTTTTTCAGCTGCTTGAAAAAATCCATTCATCCATGTCTTTTTTGCTGCTAAGGTAAAGACAGTTGGAAGTCGAAGACTTGGATCTTCAATTAAAAAATCGCAAGATTTTTGTTCAAAATTGTTTAAAAATTCTTCAAAAAGTTGTGATTTTGCAAGTGTATTGGCATGAGTGGTTAGGATGTTTGGCAAATGATGTGTCATTTGGTTGAGCAGATAAATACTCAACACATTTGGAGTAAAATGGGTTTGGTGTTTGAGTCGATTTTCCTCCATAAACAACAAATCATTGTATTTGGATTTTTTACCCTTACTTCTCGCACGTTCCAGGGCATTGGGAGAACAAATAAGCAAGCCCATTCCTGCGGGTAATCCCATGCATTTTTGAACAGAGGCTAACCACACATCCGCCTCAATCCACGGTAATTCAATGCCTCCCATGCTTGAAGTCGCATCAACAGCAATAATTGTCTGTGGGTTTTGTGAAAAATCACTTCGTTTGATGAGTTGCCCCGTGCCATTGGATGTTTCGCTTTGCACCAAGCAAATCGTATCTGCTGTTGAATAATTAAGCTCTGCATGTTGAATATAATCCGACAAATGCTGTTGTACTTCAAAAGAAAAATTCAACGATTCTGGATGCCAACATGTATTATATTGTGCCCATTTTTGACCAAATGCCCCATTGTAAAAATGTGCAGATTGGTTGATTACGATGGAATGAGAAACAATTTCCCAAGCTTCAGTAGCTGAAGAGACAAAATAGAGGCAATAATCCTTTGGGATATTCCATTTTGCTTTTAAGATGTCTTCGGTATCTTGGTAGAGGTTTTCAAAGGTTTTACTTCGGTGGTTAATACTCACAATGCCACTTCGATAAGCTTCTTGAATAAATTCAAGGCTTTTCGGGTGAACTTTGGAGGGTCCCGGGTAAAACGATACCATATTACAAAAAAGATTGAAGCGCTAAATCGTATCCTTTTAATCCCAATCCAACAATAACGCCTTTGCATTTGGCGCTTAAAAAACTGTGATGTCTGAATTCTTCACGGGCATGTACATTGGAAATATGCACCTCCACAACTGGAGTTTTTATTGCACCTATGGCATCACCAAGCGCAACGGAAGTATGGGTTAATCCACCTGCATTTAAGATAATCCCGTCGATGGTAAAACCCACTTCATGGATTTTGTCAATGAGTTGTCCTTCGTGGTTGGATTGGAAATAAGAAATTTCTACACTGCTTTCAAATTGACTTTTCAAAGTTGATAAATAGTCGACAAATGTTTGTTTGCCGTAAATTTCTGGCTCACGTGTTCCTAAAAGGTTTAAATTAGGACCATTTATGATGAGAATTTGTTTCTTTGCCATAGATCAATTTGTTAAAAATGGAATTACTATTCCTATATTCGGTTAAATTTACATGTTTGTTTTCAAATTTTGTTTATGTGGGAGCAAGAAATCCAGCTATTTGGTAATTTTCTTAAAATAGAACGGGGAATGTCTGAACATTCTTCCGCGGCTTATTTGCGCGACGTTCGAAAATTTGCTGATTATTTGGTAGGAGTTGGTCAAGACAAGTTACAAGTTATACAAATTGAGGAGGAACATATCTTGTCTTATTTTAAGGACCTTTATGATGTAGGGATTGAAGCGAGCACACAGGCGCGGTATTTGTCAGCCATTCGCAGTTTTTTTCAATTTTTAGTATATGATGAACAATTAAAAAATGACCCTACTTTTCATCTTAAAAGTCCACAAAAAGCGCGTAAACTCCCTGACACCTTATCATTTGATGAAATAGAATCCATTTTACATCAAAATGATATGGCTACTCCCGAAGGAGTTCGAAATCGAGCCATGTTGGAACTACTTTATGGGGCAGGAATGCGTGTATCAGAGTTGGTGAATGTGAAAATTACGGATGTCTATGAAGACATGGGTTTTATCAAAGTGCGTGGTAAAGGTGATAAAGAGCGACTTGTGCCAGCGGGAAGAGATGCCTTTTATTATTTGAAAATTTATCTGGATTCAGTCCGCTCAAAAGTTCCAATTAAAAAAGAGGCTTTAAATACTGTTTTTGTAAATAGGAGAGGTGGACAATTGAGTCGGGTAATGGTCTTTTATATCATCAAAGACTTAGTTAAAAAAGCAGGAATTGAAAAGGTAATTAGTCCACATACCTTCCGACATTCCTTTGCAACCCATCTCATTGAGGGCGGAGCAGATTTACGTGCCGTACAAGAAATGCTGGGACACGAATCCATCCTTACCACGGAGATTTATACCCATTTAGATCGGGAGTACCTTGGGCAAGTAATTAGGGATTTTCACCCGCTCTCGTCTCTCGTCTCTCGTCGCTCGTCTCTTGTCACTCCTCCGGATACGGAATAAAAACAAAATTGGTAAACTGTCCGTCTACCACAAATAGACAACAATATTCTTCAATATCTTTATAATTGCTTGTAAACACTTCTTCGTTTTCTGGGGCGATGAGTCCTCGTTGCAAAAATTCTTCTAAAAAAGAAGCATTGTATTGCCAGCGATTGGCATTTATTTCTGCTAAGCCTATTAGTTTTTGACCAATCTCAATTTGTTTTTGTGAAACTACAAAAATTGGAAATTGGGAAAAATTACGTTGCTTAATTTGATAAGCAGCATCTTTTAAAATATGAGATACGTTCACAAAATCAGCGGAAATAATACCTAAGTATTTGCCATTCAAATCTGGTGAATTGGGCGCGTTTGAAAGTGCTTGGTAATCCTCTATCATCTTATCCTTTACTTAATAATAACATTTGAATTTCTTTGACCGGCTTATTGAATTTGTAACCTATAATCTTATTGGTTACAAAACCTTTAAATACATATACTCCCTTCATAAAGGATTTCCCTTGCCACAACATTTCTTCTACTCCACCCGTTTTACCTGATTTTAAAATAAAACTCGTCAATAAATTACTAATGGCTAAACTGGATGTTTTACCAACTTTTGAGGGTATGTTTGGAACGCAATAATGGATAACACCATATTTTCTAAAGATGGGATGACTCAATGTAGTTAGTTCTGATGTCTCAAAACAACCACCTTGGTCGATGCAAACATCCATGATGAGCGTCCCAGGTTTTAACTTACTCACCATTTCTTCTGTCACTAAACATGGGGTTATTCCCGTTTCAGAACGTAGCGCCCCAATTATTACCTGAGCTGACTTCAAGGCTTTTGGTAAATTTTCTGAATCAATTACTTGGGTAATCAATGGAATACCTAAAGTTTGTTTCAAGCGTTGTAATTTGTATATATCCTTGTCGAACACTTGTATTTGAATACCCGCATGATAAGCAGCCTTTGCAACTTGTTCAACAACATGGCCAGCTCCTAATACAACAATTTGACATGGTTCAACGCCCGTTACATTTCCTAATAAAATATTCGAATCATCTTGGGAACTTAAAAGTTGTGAGGCAATCGGTAAAATCATTTGACCTGCAATCTCGGCCATGATTTGTACAAATGGAAAGCCTCCTCCATTGTCTTCTACATACTCCATGCCTATGCCCATAATTTTCTTTTGGTTCATGGCATCGATCATGTCCTCACTTAGTAAAAAAGTAGCTGCACAAGAAATAATGCAAGCATTTTTTTTCATGAGTCCGATTTCAGACAAAGTCGGTGGCGTGAGTTTTAGTATTAACGGACTTGCCCAAATTTGACTTAAATCTTCAGAAACAGTTGCTCCGGCCAATAAATAATCTGAATCCTCAAAGCCTGCGCGTTTTCCAGCACTTGATTCAATGATAACTTCATGACCATTGGCAACCAGTAATTTGATTGCAGTTGGACTCAAAGGCGTGCGATTTTCATTTGCCGAAATTTCTTTTGGTATCCCGATCAAAATGCTTTTAGCATTTTGTTTGGTCCAAGCCATCGCTTCCATAGGCAAAATCCCTTGTTGGGACAACAAATCGTGAAAAGGGTCTTTAGTGCTCATATTACCAGTTCATTTCCAAATTTCGGGTGTATTCGTTGTTCAAACTTAGGCTAAAAGTCGTATGAGGGATGTCCCAAAGCTCTTCTGCCTGTTCCGGCCATTCGATGAGACAAATATTTCCTGAATCCAAATAATCTTCTATTCCAATTGCTAAAGCCTCCTGTGTATTTTTTAGGCGATACAAGTCAAAATGAAAAATGCGAGTCGCATTTTTTGTTTGGTATTCATTTACCAACGAAAAAGTTGGACTTTGAACACTGTGCTCAACACCCATTTGTTTGCAGATTTCTTTAATTAAGGTCGTTTTTCCGGTTCCCATTTGTCCACGAAAAAGCCAAATTCTAGGTATTTGAGAAGAAATTTTAACAATTTCTTTGGCTATTTGAGGTAAATCTGTGAGGGTATATGCTGACCAGTTTTTCAAAATTCTGCAATTAGATTGGAATAGTTTTACGAAGTTAATAAATTTGATTCTTACAAAATCTATTTAACTATATGAAATCAACAAGAAGAGCATTTTTGCAAAATTCTGCCATGTTTTTAGGAGCTACTGCCTTATCAGGTAGTGCATTTGAAGCATTAGCGGCGAAAAAATCAAAGCATCTAGTAGGTGTACAATTATATTCTATTCGTGAAGATATGAAAAAAGACCCCTTGGGATCTTTAACCAAAATAGCTGAAATGGGATATAAACATGTAGAACATGCGAATTATGTGAACCGTAAATTTTATGGCTGGTCGGCACAAGAGTTTCGAAAAATATTAGATGATTTAGGTCTAAAAATGCCGTCTGGACATACCGTAATGGGTAGATTACATTGGGATGAAGGCAAGAAAGATTTTACTGATCTTTGGAAGTATACCGTAGAAGATGCAGCTGTTTTAGGTCAAGAATTAGTGATTAGCCCGTCTTTAGATGCCTCTTTGCGCTCAACTACCTCAGATGTAAAACGCTATATGGAGGTGTTTAATAAGTCTGGAGAATTGTGTAAAAAATCTGGTATGCGTTTCGGATACCACAATCACGATTTTGAATTTTCTCAAAAATTAGATGGCGTTACCTTGTTCGATTTGATTTTAGATCATACTGATCCAAGTTTAGTGGCGCAACAATTAGACATTGGTAACATGATCAATGGTGGTGGACAACCAGAAGAAATTTTAAAGAAATACCCTGGTCGCTTTGTTTCCATGCACGTAAAAGACGAAATTTTATCCCAAGCCGGACATGAAAAATACGAAAGTACTATTTTAGGTACTGGAATCATTAAAGTGCGGGATATGGTGAATTTAGGACTTACAAAAGGTGGGACGAAACACTTAATTATCGAACAAGAATCTTATCAAGGAAGAACCCCTATGGATAGCGTCAAAGAAGATTTGGCGATCATGAAAAAGTGGGGATTTTAATACCGCCCCCGGCGCTTTGCGCCACCCCCTCCTTCACAAGGAGGGGGTAGGGGGAGGTAAAATTTTACAACTATGAAAAAACACTTCATTATTGCATTTTTGGCTGTTGCAACAAGCAGTTTCGCACAATCCAAACTAAAGCCCGCATTATCACAAAAAGCAGACGCATTGAAATCTAAAGTCATTGCTTGGCGAAGAGATTTTCATGAACACCCTGAATTAGGAAATCAAGAATTTCG
>JBEGQV010000258.1:0-3267 GCA_041180785.1 Bacteroidota bacterium
AAATATTTTTTAATCTACTCAAAAAATTCTTTCAGCCGTTCTTTTAAAGTCAATTGCACCACATGGTATTTTCCCTCTCTAAACCTCATGACAGGCTCTGAAGCCATGCGAAAGGTACATACACGGCACGTTCTAAGGTGTCGCTGGTCATAGCTTAATGTCGCCCTCTTTGACTTGCCAAAACAAAACAAGGGTAATTGGTAATTGCATCGGAAGCACCTTTTCATTCTGCTATTTTAAATAGTTCATATTTAACCATTAACTCCACATGCTTTGCCGTTGTGGTTATGGAAGGCTTGTCACGTTCCAAATACACGAATCTACACGTTTCATCAGTTACCTTTTCCACTTTGATTTTGCCATCGTGTTTGGTGTTATAAATGCCGTATTTTATGCTGGGAATCGGTTGTTTTTTCATTTTTCAAATACACTATTATCAAAAATATTTCCAATCTTTACGCAGCTTGACTTAATCCAAGAAGCTGTTTGCTGATTTGAAAGTGGTTCTAATGGAAATGGATAGTCATTTTTTATATCATTTTGCCACATTTCTACATGCGAGTTAATTGCAAAACCACCTTCAACAGCCCAAATTCGATAAATCATTCCGTTTTTTTCATACTTGAATAAATCGCCTACGAATAATTTTTCATTATTAGCATCTGTTAAATTTACATATTGACCGATTGTTTGTGGAATTACATCCGAAGACAACCCCTCACAATCCTGAATCATCCAGTCTGCAAATACATTATATCGTTTTTTAATTAAAGAACCATAAACAAATTCATTATCATAAATTGTTTTTCCTCTGAATATTACTTCTATATTTTTCATGTTAAAAAGGGTTTTCTTCATCTATTTCGCCTTGTATTCGTTTGGCTGCCAAGTCTAGTGGGTTGCTGCTAAATTCGGGAAGGTCGGCATATTCTTCCACAATTTTTTTGTCGGTTTCTTTGGCTTTCTCTTTAATGTACATTTCAAGGTAATCCACACCATCCACTACATATCTCTTTGACCTGCCATCCATGTTTATTTCCTTCATTCCGATTTTACCCACTATCTTTTGCCTGCGTATTTTCAGGCTCTCAATTTGGCAAATTGTGCTTTCTGGGTCTGTTTGTCGATATGGTCTGTGGTAAACAAGTATGTTATCCATTTTATTATTCCACATAGCTCCACCGGCTATCATTCCTGTATTTGGTCTTGGAAAATTCCCATCGGCACCTGCTCGCAATGCTTCCTTTGTCGGGTGCGCCACAATCACAAAGCACTGGTCATTCTCCCTTGCAAACTGTGTGTATTCGCTCAAAATCCTCCCTATGTATTGGTCGTCACGTGCCACTCCTTGCTCCGCATTTGAAAGCTGGTTGAAAGGGTCAATCACGCAAAAATCAACTTTCTTCTTTATAATCAATTCCAAAAACCTAGCACGTATGTATGAAGGGGTTGGAAAATTGTCTTTGGGGTAAACAAAGAAAAAATGGTCGGCAATGAAGTCATAAATCGCACTGTATAAATTCTCATCGGGTCGGCTAAGTGAGAATGGAAGGCATGGACTTCCCCAATAAATCTCAACCAATTCATGATAAAACTCGTGCGCTGGGAAATCTTCAGGTGCATAAAGGGCAAACTTTTTATTCTCACATACCACCTGCAAAAGCATTAAGTATTTTAAAAATGTCGATTTGCCATAGTTCCCTATTCCAGTTAGCAAGGTTATTTCCCCTTTTTTCCATTTGAAAAGATTGTCTAACTCCCCCATGTACAAAGGACTTGCAGATATGTGACCGTAGCGCAAAAGGTTCAAAGCATCCTCTTTCACATCCTCGCCGAAAATAACATCTTTGGCTTTCTCTTCTAAATCGTAAATCGAATCGTCTATTTTGACCTCGCAGTTGTCTACACGATTAACTAGCACATCCTTTGTGAAATGCGCTGTATTGGCTTGGTTGGACCTGTATGCACTGTTAATAGCTTGTTCGGCTTCGTGCTGGCTAAACTCCGTGCTTTTGCTTAAGATATCATAGTTGATGTTGGCTTGGCAGTCTGACTTGCTCATGCCAAATCTACAACATGCAGAAGCTAACTTGTAAATAAATCGGTTTCTGTTTCCGTTAATAAAGGCTTCGTTGCTGTTTGTCAGCCATGTAAGTAGCTTTTGGTAAATTTCGTTTTGCGGAACTTCGATGTTTTGTTTCTGTTGATATGTTTGGACTATCTTGTACTTTGTAAACGGCTCGCATGTTTCTTTGATTAAGATTTCGGGGTCGTAGCTTTCAAAACACACCCTTGCCACGTTTATGCCAGTCCTATCTATTTCGGGCATAATATCACGCAAGGCTTCGAAATGTTCCCTATGTCTTTTGCCATCTGCAATACGCACCAAAACTTTTACACCAGTCGCTCTAGGACTTAACCATGAAGCAATCGCATAGGGCAATTCAAACAGTTCTTTCTTCTTAATTTCAGGTTCTTTCACATCGTCAAAATCGAGAATCATAAAGCCCGAATGTTCGGCAATTAAATTGTCTTTTCGGTTCGCCTCGAATTTGCCACTAAAACAGACACTAGGAAGCGTTTTTTTTATTTGGTCGGCTTCGTCCTTGCTTTTGGCTTTGCGTATCTCTAGCACTCGATTTCGTGCCTTCTTGCCGTTCTTAATTCGCTCTAGTGCTTGGGCTATCGTAATGTGGGCAAATTCGCCAGTGTTTACGATGTTAGGGTAAATCGTGCAGCTCTTAGTATTTAAAATATTTTCCATATCCAACTCTTTTAAATTCTTCGTCTAATTCTTCATCTGTTAGCGGCTTGTCATCGTCATATCGCACTGGCCTTACACCATCTCTTTCACATGCAGAGTAGTAGTGATGCGGATGTTGGTAATGCGAAGGTAGTGGTGTTCGTTTCGGATGTGACGCTGTAGGTGCAGGTGTTGCAACTGCTGGCAAAATTATTTCATCCTCCCATGCACAATTATTCAAATAAGTGTCGGGGTTTTTTCTGTACTGAGGGTCAGGTGTTGCCGATACGTATTTCGGTACATGCAAAAGAATAGCTTGTTTGGTTTCTTCTTTTAGCTTACTCCATTTTTTTAGCGTATTTTTCTTGTCTACTTTTTTACCATACAAGTTCCAAAAAGTGTCAAACAAAGAATCATTGTCTGTTTCATTATCATTGTTATTCTCATTCTCATTCTCATTGTTATTGTTATTGTTATTGTTATTAGGTTCGACTTTGGTTATGTTTTGGTTAGGTTTTGGTTCC
>JBEGQV010000259.1:0-5714 GCA_041180785.1 Bacteroidota bacterium
CTGCAAATTTTTGACCTAAGGCCTCAAACGCAGAAACTATATCTAATTTCTTTCCCTTATATTCTCCACTACGAATCGTACCTCCATATACCAACATACCAGGACGATTCAAACGTGCCAATGCCATCATAGCGCCAGGCATATTTTTATCACATCCCACTACTGCGATCACCCCGTCATACCATTGTGCACCTACTACGTTTTCAATCGAATCGGCAATAATATCTCGTGATGGAAGTGAATAACTCATACCATCGTTTCCATTGGTCATACCATCAGAAACACCAATCGTATGAAAAATTAAACCCACCATGCCGTTATCTTGAATTCCCTTTTTCACATGAACCGACAAGCCATTCAAGTGCATGTTACATGGATTTCCTTCATAACCTGTACTAGCAATGCCTATTTGGGCCTTGTTCATGTCTTCCGTCGTCAAACCAATACCATAAAGCATTGCTTTGGCTGCCGGATTTGTCACTTCTTGAGTAAGCGTTCTAGAGAATTTATTTAATGCCATAACGGAACAAATTTTTTCAAACCATAAATATACGCAATCAAATTTGCATAATCAGCCTATAAACCGAATAAAAATTGGTTCAATTAGATAAAAACAAACAAAAATCAGGAAAATTATATTTTAGGCTTCTTCTCCTACTTGTTGGCGCCACATGGCATAGTATAAACCCTTCATTTTCAATAGGGCATCATGATTTCCTTCCTCGACAATTTTACCTTTTTCCAGGACATAAATCCGAGTGGCATGCATAATCGTAGATAGGCGATGGGCAATCAATATCGAAATATGAGAAGTGTTTTGTGAAACCGCTCGAATGGTTTCAGAGATTTCCTCTTCAGTTAAAGAATCTAATGCGGAGGTAGCCTCATCAAACACTAATAAATTGGGATTTCTCAACAAAGCTCTTGCAATACTTAATCGTTGTTTTTCTCCTCCTGAAACCTTTACACCCCCTTCTCCAATCAAGGAATCTAGTCCTTTATCCGCTCGAGCTAACAAAGTCTGACAAGCCGCTTTTTGCAACACATCCATACATTCTTCATCAGTTGCATCTGGATTGACAAACAATAAATTTTCCTTAATGGACCCTGAAAACAACTGAGTATCTTGTGTTACAAATCCGATTTTCTTGCGCAATTCATCAAAATCAATTTCATCACCTGACATGTTGTTGTAATATACCGCACCTTGTTTGGGTCGATATAAACCCACTAATAATTTGACTAGCGTAGATTTTCCAGCCCCAGAAGGACCTACAAAAGCAATACTTTCCCCTCCTTTCACTTGGAATGAAATATCATTTAAGGCATTTGTGTTCGCCGACTGATGCTTGAAGCTTACTTGACTAAATTCCAATTGTTGAACAGGACCTAATGGCCTTGGATGTGCAGGTTTTACTTCTTTCGGTATTTCAAAAATCTGATCAAAATTTTGCAAGGAAACTTCTGCCTCACGATAGGTATTTACCACATTTCCGATTTCTTGAAGTGGTCCAAACAAAAAGAACGAATAAATATTTAAGGAATAAAATTGGCCAATGGTTATTTGATTTTTATAAATCAAATAAATGAGCACCACCACCATAATCATCCGTAATAAATTCACACAAGTACCTTGTACAAATGACATCGAACGCACATAACGTACCTTTTTCAATTCAAGATTTAAAATTTTCTCGGTTGTGGCATTTAATTGTCCAATTTCTTGCTCAGCTAAGCCGAGTGATTTCACTAATTCAATATTTCGTAAACTTTCAGTTGTTGATCCCGCCAATGCTGCCGATTCCTTTACAATTTGAATTTGAATCGTTTTGATTTTTCTACTTAACACAGAAGAAACAAATGCAATAAGTGGCCCTGTCACTAAAAACAAAGGCATGATCGACCAATGCACAGAAAAGGAGTACACCGAAATAAAAATAAGTGCAATAACGCTTTGAAACAAGATATTGATTCCTACTGTAATCAATTTTTCTACATCTACTCTCACTTTTTGCAATTTACCTAAGGTCTCACCTGAACGTTGATCTTCGAAGGTTTCGTAGGGTAATTCCAAAGAGTGACGAATCCCATCCGAATATAATTTTGCACCAACTTTTTGGGTTATGGTATTGATCACATAATCTTGAAAGTTTTTTGCAACTCGAGAAACGAATGCAACCCCAACTGAAGCCAAGGCCAATGGCCAAATTGCATCAATAAATTGTTGAATGGTATGTGTCTCTTGTCGGAATACACCTGCCACATCATCAATTATTTTCCGCATGAAATAAGGATCCAATAAGGAAAATACCTGATTTGTGGCTGCTAACAATAGTGCACCTAATACACGATATTTATATTCAGAAAGATATTTAAAGAGAACTTTCAAGGGCTATGAGTTATGAGTTATGGGTTAATTCCTTCTTATTTCTTACTTCTTATTTAAAACCTAGTGATTGCCATATTGGCCACTGTTTTGCCAATAGATAAAGAAGAGGTTGCGGCAGGACTTGGCGCATTTAGGATATTAATCACTTTGGCATCTTCCACGATGGAAAAATCATCCAATAATCCACCATTACGATCACATGCTTGGGCACGCACACCTGCACCACCTTCTACAAGATCGCTTTCTTGAATTTCAGGAATTAACACTTGTAAAGCCTTGGTAAATGCAGCCTTTGAGAATGAACGATACATTTCGCCAAAACCAGTCTCATAATATTTAGCTGCCACTTTTTGAAATCCTGGCCAAGAGAGGGTTTCCCAGAGTTCTTTAAAATCGACATTCAATTTCTTATATCCTTCTCTTTTGAAGGCAAGCACGGCATTCGGTCCGGCTTCTACTCCTCCACGTTTCATCCGCGTAAAATGAACGCCCAAAAATGGGAAGTTAGGATCTGGAACGGGATAAATTAAATTTTTAACTAAATATTCTTTATCCTCACGCAATTTAAAATATTCACCGCGGAATGGAATGATGCGAACATCTAAAGGATCGCGCTGGGTCATTTGAGCCACTTTGTCCGAATACAATCCGGCGCAGTTTATCACCAATTTGGTTTCATATGTTGCCTTGCTTGTTTCTACGATGGATAAAGTTTGTCCTTTTGTAATGCCAATCACTTGTTCCCCTAGGTGCATTTCAACACCTTTCGATTCATTCAACACAGCTAATTTGGCAGCAACTACTCGATAATCCACAATCCCTGTTTGTGGCACCCACATCCCTTCTACCCCCGTTACATAAGGCTCATGCTCACGCATTTCAGAAACAGAAATTTTCTTGATTCCTTCAAGTCCATTTTCCTGGCCTCGAACAAACAAATTATGCAATAAAGGTTTTTGTTCTTCGGTAGAAGCAACAACAATTTTACCTGTCAATTCATAGGGAATTTCATGTTTATCACAGAATTCAATCAATTGGTGATACCCATCGATGCAATTTTTGGCTTTCAAAGATCCCGGCTTGTAATATAATCCGGAGTGAATCACTCCTGAATTATTTCCTGTTTGGTGCATCGAAACTGCTTTTTCTTTTTCAAACAAGGCAATTTTAAGTGCTGGGTTTTGTTCTAACAATCGGTGAGCGGTTGCTAATCCAACAATGCCACCCCCTATTATGATTACATCTAAAGCCATATTAAAGATTTAAACAACAAAGATACGCATTTAGTTCAAAGGAATATATGTAAATTGCAGAATGAATCCATCTATTCAAAAGCTATACGAAATTTGCCAAAAAGAGGAGAAAATCATCTTGGGATTGATGTCTGGAACCTCAATTGATGGACTGGACATGGCCCTTTGTAAATTCAGGGGATCGGGGACCGAAACGAGCGTGGAAGTATTACATTTTACTACGGTTCCATTTGAGGAATCTTTCAAAAAAAAGGTGCGTTCCATTTTTGCAAAAGAAGAAATTCATTTTCCAGATTTATCGACCTTAAACGTTGAAATTGCTCTCAAACATGCAGAAATTATCCATGAAACCCTGCAAAAATGGGGCGTTCAAGCAACAGAAGTAGATATCATTGCCAGCCATGGGCAGACGGTCATGCACCGACCCATGCGCGATCATTCCCTACCCAATTCCACCTTACAAATAGGTGATGGAGATCATTTAGCTATCAAAACTGGAATTATTACCTTGTCAGACTTCCGACAAAAACATGTAGCCGCAGGAGGAGAAGGTGCCCCCTTAGCAATTTTTGGCGATTATTTATTGTTTGGAAAACAAGGCGAAAATAGAATCCTGTTAAACATAGGAGGTATCGGAAATTTCACCCTTGTTCCGGGCGATTTACGCCCGGAATTGATTCGTGTGACCGATACGGGTCCGGGCAACACCTTGATTGATGCGCTTGTTCGGAGATATTTCCCAGAACAAAGTTTTGACAAAGATGCAGCTATTGCCAAACGAGGGAAAGTGTCAGAAGAATTGTTGAAAATCATAGCAAAAGATGATTTCTTCAAAGAACATTTTCCCAAAAGTACGGGACCTGAAAAATTTAATTTAGATTGGTTAAATCAGAAAATTGCTGATGCAGGACTCATCTTGTCCCCAGAAGACCTGATTTGCACCATTTCTGAATTGACTGCAAGAAGCATTAGTGAGGCCATTGAACAATATCTTAGCTTAGATACTTCCTACCCTACCCGACTTTTGGTGAGTGGCGGGGGAAGTTGTAATCCATATATCATGGAGCGATTACAAGCTTTGAATCCAACCTACAGCTGTGAAGATTTTGATGTTTTAGGTTTTGATTCGAGTGCCAAGGAAGCGGTTTTATTTGCCTTGTTGGCTAATGAATGTCTATCTGATCAAGGTGTGTACAAAAACCGGCAATTAGGAGATACTCCTTGGCCAACTTTAGGAAAAATTAGTCTGCCGCTGTAAATTTGCCATATGAAGTTACAATTCAGCGATCTTATCCTTTTTGAGGACAACGACTTTATCGTGATCAACAAACCTGCAGGTATTTCTACCTTAGATGAGCGAAAGGACGATTATGCACCCAGCATTTTACGCATGGCAAAAGCTTATTCGGAGGATGCACAAGTGGGTCATCGTTTGGATAAAGAAACGACAGGAGCCTTGGTCATTGCGAAAAATCCAGAGGCCTACCGACACATCTCCATGCAATTTGAGCACCGTGAAACCGCCAAAAGATATCATGCGGTGGTAGAAGGCATGCATGATTGGGATGGCTTGATGGTGAATTTACCCATTCATCCCTTAAAAGATGGAAAGGTGGTCATAGATCGTCAGAAAGGTAAGCATGCGGAAACTTGGTTTCGAACCTTACAAGTTTTCAAAGGTTATACGCTTGTTGAATGTTTACCTATTACGGGAAGAATGCACCAGATTAGGATTCACCTCACTTGCTTAAAAGCACCAATTGTTTGCGATGAAATGTATGGCGGCAATATGGTCTTTTTATCAGATTTAAAGAAAAAATTCAACTTAAAGAAAGAGACGGAAGAATTACCGCTGATGCGTCGAGTAGCCTTACACGCGCACAGTTTGACCTTTCATTTGTTGAATGGAGAAGTGAAAGAAGTAGTTGCACCATATCCAAAGGATTTTGCTGTTTTGGTGAAGCAGTTGGAAAAGAATGCGTAAATTTGCAAAATGGCCCCTTAGTTCAATGGATAGAACGTAGGTTTCCGGTACCTAAGATACAGGTTCGATTCCTGTAGGGGCTACAAAA
>JBEGQV010000260.1:0-5634 GCA_041180785.1 Bacteroidota bacterium
CTAAAGGTCGATTACCTTTTCTTAAAACACATGCTATTAGGAAGTCTGTGTGGATTAAAATTTATTTAATAGGCAAGGATAAAGGATATGATATGCGATTTGTAAATGGGTATTCTGACCATTGTCATTGTCTAATAAAAATTCACTCTTTACAAACCATTTCTTCAATAGTGAAAAATTTAAAAGGGGTTTCTTCAAAGTGGATTAATGAACAAAGAATTGCAGGATCCATTTTTCAATGGCAGAGATCTTATAAGGCAATTGCAGTTAGTCCGGAAAGGTATAATTCAGTATTAAATTATATTAAGAAGCAGGAGGATCATCATAATCAAAAAAATATTTAAAAGCTGCAGATTTAAATCTACAGCTTTTAAGGATTAATAGATTATTAACGTACTAGCTAATTGTTTCCTAAACAGCTGCGGAATTAATTCCGCAGAAAAAATGCGATAATATATTTATTTGGTATAGATTTATTTCCGCAGGAAACCGAAGTGCCGTTTTCAATTAAATAAGATTTCGTAAATTTCGAAAAAAATCATTTTGAACCGAAAAGTACAAAATTTTTTATGGTATTTCATTCCCGTAGGAATTGTAATTTCTAAATGGTTGCGTGGTCCATCTACGTATAATAATTTTTTGATTTATAAAAACGTATTTTGGCATAGCCTTTCTCAACGTAATTTATATCTACCTTATCCGGCTGAATATTTTGATCAGAATTTATATGGGCCTCTTTTTGCACTTGTAATAGCACCATTCGCCCTCTTGCCTGATGTATTTGGATTGATTGCTTGGATACTTGTCAGCATGTTTGTTCTTCAAAAAGGTTTATCCTATTTCTGGACAGATAAACCAACTATCCTGCTATTCGTTTTAGTCCTCATTGAGGCCACCACAGCTTGCCATAATACGCAATTTAACATCATGATGGCCGGTGGACTTCTGTGGTCGTTTGGCCTCATCAAAAAGGGAAATGATTGGGCAAGTTCTTTGATCATCGTTATCTTGATCCTAACAAAAATTTATGGTGTAGTCGGATTAATCCTCGTTTTTTTTACCCATAAGCCTTGGAAATTTGTTTACGCAACTGCCATATGGGCGATTGTTTTACTCATCCTTCCAAGTGTTATTTCTTCCCCTCAATTTGTTTTTCAATCGTATGTGGATTGGTACAATACCATTGTACACAAAAACGATTTGAATCAATTGTCGCACATGAGCAATGGAATGCAAGACATTTCTGCAATGGGTCTGATAAAACGAATTTCTGGAAACTTTGATTTATCGAATAGTTGGTTTTTAATACCAGCCATGCTACTTACCTTATTGCCCCTATCGCGCTTCAAAGAATTGAAAAATAGTGTATTTCAGTTAGATTATTTTGCGCAGGTCATGATCGGATTGGTGATTTTCTCCTCTTCCTCTGAATCTTCTACTTACATTATTGCAATTGCAGGAATGGCTATTTGGCTTTTCCATAAATATACTCAAAAGCCCTATGTTTGGCTTATTGTTTTTGTTGGAATATTGACAGTCCTTTCCCCTACCGACTTATTTCCTCCCTCTTTCAGAAAGGATGTGTTCGTCAAATATGCCCTCAAAGCACTCCCCTGTTTAGCAACTTGGCTACTGATTACTTACCAATTACTCGTTAAAAAATACGACAATGAATCCTAAAATTTGTATCAGTTTTGATGTGGAGGAATTTGATTTACCCCTTGAATATGGCATTCAAATTTCGAAGGAAGAGCAAATGGAAATCGGCTTTAGGGGTTTAAAGGCAATTCAACCTATTTTAGATATTCCCGGATTACGTTGTACACTTTTTACCACTGCCAATTTTGCCGATCATTTTCCGAATGAAATAAAGGCTTTGTCCGATAAACATGAGATTGCCTCTCACACCTATTATCATTCCAGTTTTGAAACAAGGGATCTGCTTTCATCTAGACTTCGTTTGGAAGAAATAACCGGCAAGCCGGTTACCGGCTTACGCATGCCACGCATGATGGATGTTCCGGTTGAGGACATTTTAGCCGCAGGTTATTCTTACGACAGTTCCATTCACCCGACTTGGATTCCAGGTAGATATAATAATTTTCACCTACCCAGAACCGAATATTTGGAAAAGGGTTTAAAACGAATTCCAGCTTCCGTTTCCCCTTTGTTTCGAATACCGCTTTTTTGGTTAGCTTTTAAAAACTTCCCACTTTGGTTTTATGAATTGATTGCCAATTGGACCTTCCATACCGATGGAACCCTAATGCTGTATTTTCACCCCTGGGAGTTTACAGACATTTCCAAATTTGGCTTACCCAAATACATTACAAAAGGATGTGATGGAAGAAATTTGGAAAAATTACTTCGGGCTCTTCGTGGTCTGCCAACTAACTAATTGCCATCTTCCGTCTTCGAATAAATATACACCCGTGTATCGAATTCTGTTGACAGGTTGTTCCATTCCATCCTTTAAATTAATCACATTTAGGATACCCGTATTGATTCCTATGTTTCCATAAATTCTTGCATTTGTTTCTTCAATATCTATTTTGTGGTAGATTGTTTTTTTAGAAACAATGGATTCGATATAGCTGTCTTTGGTATCGATGGTAGCTGAAGAATGACAATAATATAAATCCTTATGAATGGACTTATCTAGTCCTGCTTTGTCAGCAGCAATCATAACTTTAAATCGATTAAGCTCAGCTTCTTGTAGCGATTGTTTACTTGGCTTTATAGCAGCAAAGCTATTGCTTACAACACATAGTAACAACAAAATTTTTACAATTGGTTTCATAACATGTAAATAGGTTAAATGATATATATATCAAATTTAATTCAATTTTTTCATTTTAATACCTGTTTTAAAAGAATCATTTTTTTGACAGAAGCTCAAAATGAAAAACTATGTTTTAAATTGATTACACATAATTTTTGACAAATTTTTTACATAGTTACAAATGCGTGTAAATTTTTTTTTGTCAAGAAAATGGTTTTTGCATTTTTTTTGACACTATATATTTTTTAAAAAAGGTTACTTCGCAACATAGACTACTATCAATTTTAAAATTATGTTAATTACCTTTTCTATCGTAACAATTTTATTTATTTATCTCTTTGTGATTTACTTCCTTAAATACTTCTATCGAAGTAAAAAACACTTTAGTAATACACCTCTAAAAATGCCTAACCCTTTTGATTCGTTGTGGACAGAGGCAGCAAAAAAAGAACATATGGAAAATAAGTTAGTTGAGCTTGGATTTGAAATTGACAGCTATTTTGATAACAGTCAAATTTTTTTAAACTCTAAACTTTCCGCTGATTTATTGGGAACCTTACTAAAACAAAATCCGCGGATGATCGGAGCTTCCATCCGATTGAAACACGGGATGTCATTTAGAGATTACATCAACCTGCGTCGAATCCAATATATTGAAGAAACTTTTTTATCTACTAACGAATATCGAAAGTATTCATTAGATTACATTGGTGAACGAGCAGGATTTGGGACGCGACAGGGATTTTATATTGCTTTAAAAAAATTAAAAAATTGTACTCCGAAAGAATATTTTGAACAAATTGGGGAATGATCTATATGATACTTAAATATTTCTATTTTTTTATTTTGCCGACTTTTTTTTTGGTATTAGGACTTCGTTTAGTTTTGGTAAAATCTTCTTTACCTAAAAGAACTTTGGGTATTTATTTTTTAGTTTTTTTCATTCGAATGCTATCTGCTTATTTTTTGGAAGAAACGCATTTCGATTTTTCGATACATTTTTATAAAATTCAATCCATTATTTTTTACATAGTTCCACCATTGGGTTTTTTGTTTGTTCTTTATGCCTTAAAGCCCGATAGACAATTTCGGGAATTAGATTTACTGCATTTTCTTCCAGCAGTCATTCATTTTGCGGAACTAGTACCTTTTTTATTTGGCCCGGTCGAATTAAAATTAAAAGATTTAGCCATTGCTAAATCAACACCAAATTTTTCATATGACTACGCAACGATTGCTGGATTCATTCCTCCAAAGATTCATTTTTTTGTCAAATTAGTGTCACACCTTGTGTATTACTCATATGGTGGAATGATATGGTTTCGATATGCAAAGTATAGTCAATCGATTTTTTATAAAAATAATCGAATATTAATTAGATGGATAGGGTTTGATGTTGTCCTTAAATTTGTTTCGCTTGTTGCGATATTATCCAAAGGCTTAAATCTTTACAAATCTTTTGCCTTTCAATTTAGTGCATCAGATTTTTTTCTTTTGCTAGATGGTGTATTCCATTTTGCCTTTTTTTTATTGTATCCCAATTTGTTAAATGGTGCATTTTTTGAAAAATTAAATTGGGGAATTCGGACAAATGAAAATGAAATTCCTGCCCTGGCAAACACCATAAAAAAACAATTGAGGGAATTGCAACTCATTATGGAGGTGGATGCGCCTTTTTTGGATGAAAATTTTACGATACGAAAATTGGCAGATTTAATGAAAATAAATGAAAGGAATTTGTCAAAATTAATTCATGAACAATATGGGATGACTTTTCCGGATTTTGTGGGAAAATGGCGTTTAAATTATTTAAAAAAAATGCATGAAACCAACGAGTTAGGCGCCCATATTTCCATCGAGAAAATGGCTGAGACTTCTGGTTTTGGTAGCAGGCAAGCTTTATACAAAGTAGTGCAACGCTTATATAATATGACTCCCAATCAGTATTTTGAATCAATAAATCCAACTAAATGATTTCAATTTTATACGATTATTTAAATACGATCATCATTTTTTTTAGTCTTGTTTTTAGTATTAAATACCTCATTCAAAACGAAGGGTTACTTGCTTTGAAAATATTAGGCATTCAATTGCTCATCAACTTCATTTTCTTATCACTTGCCTTATTTGTTAACCCGGTAGATCTTTGGAAGTATCCCTATTTGTTAGGGTACCTAAAACCCATGGTTTACATTTTTCCGATTTTAACCTTTTTTTTTCATTACTATTTATTGCGTCCAGGAGAAAAATTTAAATCTTATTTTTTATTATTTTTCATTCCATACCTCATCAGTATGGTAGAAAATATTCCTTATTTCATAAGTTCAACCGAAGTTAAGTTGGAGGAACTCAAGTTAATTTTAGAAAAGAAGGATTATTTTTATCGATCTGCTAAATTTATCTGGATAGCACCTATATACCATATTTATGCCAATATTCTAATCTATATTTTTACAGGCATATTCTTGTTGAAAGATTTTATCCGCTTAGTTCTGGTAGGTTTTTTATCAGTTTAAAGGAACATCCATTTGTCAATATATGGTTATTGGGGATTCTATTTTTCCGATTCGTCACCATTGCATATACCCTATATACATTTGTATTCAGTTATTCTCCCCGGTTAAATTATAGTGGATTGGAGTTGATGATAGTTGGAGACGCTATTTTTTGTATTTTGTTTTTATTGTGTAATCATGACTTATTAGATGTAGTTTATTTCAAGAATTTCATACACGAGTTAAATACTTCTCAGCAAAAATCAATTATAAAAACCAAAGAGGGAAGTATTGAATTTCATGGTGAATATGAACAAATGTATAGACGGGTTCATGAATATTTACTAGATAAAAAAC
>JBEGQV010000261.1:0-6397 GCA_041180785.1 Bacteroidota bacterium
ACTGCATGCACTTTGGTAATGTGTTCTGCGATGGCCATTAATTGAGGCATTGGACCGAAGGGAACACCTTTGAAATCCATGTCTAGTCCAGCCACAATTACTCGTTTACCTTGGTTGGCTAAATTATTGCAGACTTCTACGATGCTTTCATCAAAAAATTGTACTTCATCTAATCCAACTACATCACAGTCGCCAGCAAGTAATAGGATTTCTGATGCGCTGTGAACGGGAGTTGATCGAATACTGTTTTGATTATGTGACACGATGTCCTCGTCGTGATACCGATTATCTGCTGAGGGTTTAAAAATTTCAACCCGTAATTGGGCGATTTTCGCACGTTTTAGGCGTCTGATCAATTCTTCTGTTTTTCCAGAAAACATGGAACCGCAAATTACTTCTATCCAACCAGATGAAGAAGGAGTTTGGAGCGGAGTAAAGAGTTGGGGTTCTAAAAACATGGTGAAAAAAAAGGCCCTCGAATCCTCGAGGGCCTTAAATATGGTATATAAATTATTTAGCAGTAAAAACAGCTGAGAAATACTCGCGGTTCATGCGTGCAATATTTTCAATCGAAATTCCTTTTGGACATTCAGCTTCACAAGCACCTGTGTTGGTACAAGCACCAAAACCTTCTTCATCCATTTGAGCTACCATTGCTTGGGCTCTTTTGGATCTCTCTACTTGTCCCTGAGGCAATAAGGCCAACTGAGAAATTTTAGCAGATGTAAATAACATGGCAGAAGCATTTTTACAAGCTGCAACACAGGCTCCACATCCAATACATGCAGCTGCTGCAAAAGCCTCATCTGCATCGTCTTTAGGAATAGGAATATTATTTGCATCTTGTGCATTTCCTGTATTTACGGAAACGAAACCACCTGCTGCAATGATACGGTCGAAAGCTGAGCGGTTTACCACTAAGTCTTTGATCACAGGGAATGCGCCGGCTCTCCAAGGTTCTATCGTGATGGTTTCTCCATTTGAGAAACTTCTCATGTGTAATTGACAGGTTGTTACACCTTTGTTGGGTCCATGTGGCTTACCATTGATGTACATAGAGCACATGCCACAAATTCCTTCGCGACAATCGTGATCGAACGCAACTGGATCATCTCCTTCTTCGATTAAACGGTTGTTTAACACGTCTATCATTTCCAAAAATGACATATCTTCTGAAATGCCGGATACTTGGTAAGTTTCGAATTTACCAGCCTCGTTGGCATTTTTTTGTCTCCAGATTTTAAGTGTAAGGTTTAAATTTCCTTCCATTGTATGATTATTTATAAGATCTTTGAGCAATTTTGATGTTTTCGTATTTCAATTCTTCCTTGTGCAATTCAAAGTCAGATGCACCTTTGTATTCCCAAGCAGCCACGTAAGCATAATTTTCGTCATCACGAAGTGCTTCCCCATCTTCTGTTTGGTATTCTTCACGGAAGTGTCCACCGCAGCTTTCGTTACGATTTAAGGCATCTTGACACATTAATTCACCCAATTCTAAGAAATCTGCTACACGAGCAGCTTTTTCAAGTTCAGGATTAAAGTTGTTTAATTCGCCTGTTACACGCACATCGCTCCAGAATTCTTTTTGTAAGGCTTGGATTTCGCTAATGGCTTCTTTTAAACCTTTTTCGTTACGTGCCATTCCACACTTATCCCACATGATTTTTCCTAATTTTTTATGGAAATAATCAACAGGTTTTGTGCCTTTGATGTTCATCAATTTGTTCAACAAATCGCTCACTTCTTTTTCAGCTGCTACGAATGCCTCTGAATCGGTTGACATGGCTGGGGTTCTAATTTCAGATGCTAAGTAGGCTCCAATTGTGTATGGAATAACAAAATAGCCATCTGCCAAACCTTGCATTAAAGCAGAAGCTCCTAAGCGGTTTGCACCGTGGTCTGAGAAGTTTGCTTCCCCTAAAGCGTATAAACCTGGAACGGAAGTCATCAAATTGTAATCAACCCAAAGTCCACCCATGGTGTAGTGAACCGCTGGATAAATACGCATTGGAACCTCATATGGATCTTCACCTGTAATTTGTTTGTACATATCAAACAAGTTACCATACTTTTCTTTTACCACTTCTTTACCCATCGATTGAATTTCTTCGTTTGATGGATTATGTATATTGCGTTTGTTAGCTTCTCCTTTTCCGTAGCGGATAATTGCTGCAGCATAATCTAAATAAACTGCCATTTTAGAAGAACCTACTCCATAACCTGCATCGCATCTCTCTTTTGCAGCACGTGATGCAATATCACGAGGTACTAAGTTTCCAAAGGCAGGATATCTTCTTTCTAAGTAATAATCTCTTTCGTCTTCAGGAATATCGTTAGCTTTTCTAGGATCATCTTTTTTCTTAGGAACCCAGATACGACCATCATTACGAAGAGATTCCGACATCAGGGTTAATTTTGATTGATGATCACCTGAAACAGGGATACAAGTTGGGTGAATTTGAGTGTAACATGGATTTGCAAAAAATGCACCTTTTTTGTGTGCTTTCCAAGCTGCTGTTACGTTGGATCCCATGGCATTGGTTGACAAGTAGAAGACGTTTCCGTAACCACCTGTACAAAGAAGTACCGCATGACCGAAATGACGTTCTAATGCGCCGGTCACTAAATCGCGTGCAATAATACCTCTTGCTTTGCCATCCACTTTTACAACATCTAACATTTCGTGGCGTGTGTACAAGGTCACATTACCCATACCCACTTGGCGTTGTAAAGCGGAATAAGCTCCTAATAATAATTGTTGTCCGGTTTGTCCGGCCGCATAAAATGTACGTTGAACTTGGGTACCACCAAATGAACGGTTAGATAATAATCCACCATATTCACGAGCGAAAGGAACACCTTGGGCAACACATTGGTCGATGATATTACCAGAAACTTCTGCTAAACGATGAACGTTTGCTTCTCGTGCACGGTAATCACCACCTTTAATGGTATCATAAAATAAACGATAAGTTGAGTCGCCATCGTTTTGATAATTTTTTGCAGCATTAATACCACCCTGTGCAGCAATTGAGTGCGCACGACGAGGGGAATCTTGGAAACAAAAAACTTTTACTTTATATCCTAATTCAGCTAATGAGGCAGCTGCAGAAGCACCTGCTAATCCTGATCCAACCACAACAATTTCAAGATTTCTCTTGTTAGCTGGGTTTACCAAAGGTACACTGGATTGATATTTGGTCCACTTTTCGGCTAAATTGCCTTCTGGGATTTTAGCATCTAATTTTGTCATATCTATCTTTTCGGCTTAGGATTATTTAATCAAGTCTAAATGGAAAGCAATGGGCATCGCAGCGAAAATAATCGATACGACGATTGCATAAATGTTTCCGATGCATTTGATTGCAGGAGTATATTTTGGGTGGTTCCATCCAATGGTTTGGAAGGCACTTTGAAAACCATGCATCAGGTGATAGGCTAATGATCCACAACCTAATACATACACAATTACTGGGAATGGACTTGCAAATACCTCTTTCATTTTATTGAACATCGTAATTTCTTCTGGAATCGTACCAGTGATACGCGCGTTTACCCAAAAATGAGAAAGGTGTAACACTAAAAATAACAACAATAAAGTTCCCAATAAACCCATTGAACGGGAATACCACGTGCTATTTTTGCCATCTACTACTGCATAAGCAACAGGTCTTTTTGCTTTGTTTTCAAAGTGTAAACGTAGTCCGTCAACAATATGAACAAGCAAACCAACAAATAAAACGATCTCCATCGTGCGAATTACTGGATTAGTAGCCATAAATTCTGCAGCCGAATTAAATGTTTCACCGCCATCTTGTAAAAATACTAAGGCGTTGATCGAGCAGTGTATTAGCAAAAAGCTTATTAAAAATAAACCAGTTACGGCCATTAATAACTTTTTGCCAAGGGAAGTACTGAAGGATTTAGTTAACCAAGACATCTTTTAAATTTATTATTGTGTAAGTAAAATTTAAATCAAAAAGGACCCGCAAGGGTACTTAGTAAAATTTTGACACCAAAACTACAATTGAAAACCTTGTCTATCAAATTTATTCAGCAAAAAATCTATATTTTTTAATTTTTTTCAATTTTCAGTAGTAAATTCATCGAATCAAATAAAAAGTATGGCCGCCAGTAAGAATTACTATAACATATTCCTTCTTGTTTTATTTGGATTGTTTCTAAACTATTCTTCCTTTGCAACCCATTTAAAAGGCGGTGAAATCACTGTAAAACGTGTTTCTGATAAAACATTAACCTTTGAGTTTACCCTTACCACCTACACAGAAGATAATGCAGCTAATCGTGACCAAACAGATGTAAGTTTTTGTTTCGGAGATGGTTCTTCTATCGTAAAAGTACCTCGTTGCTGTGGGACGCCTATGAGTATCGGTAACGGGACCTTGAAAAATATCTATAAATATACGTATACCTACCCAGCAGCTGCATTATCTTACAAGGTTTCGGTTGCGATTCCAAATCGAAATGAAGGGGTATTGAATATAACAAGGTCGGTGGAAGTTCCTTTTTATGTGGAGACTATTTTTTCAATCAATGCCGGATTAGGACAAAATTCGACGCCATTGTTGTTGAATCCTGCGGTTGATTTAACCGCTGTGGTCGGACAACCCTTTATTCATAATCCTAATGCAGTGGACGCGGAAGGGGATAGTTTAGCTTATCGATTATCTGTTTCTAAAACGGGTGATGAAAACATATGCGGGGGATCTGGAAGGGGTGTTATGGCACCTGGATTTAGACAACCCAATGATTCCTTATCTACGTTTACGATCAATTCGAGGACGGGTGATTTGATTTGGGATGCTCCCCATTTGGTTGGAAAGTATAACTGCGCTTTTATTATTGAAGAATGGCGAAATGGGGTAAAGATTTCGGAGACCGTTCGTGATATGCAAATTGAAGTGAAGGATTTGGATAATAAGGGTCCTAAAATCGTGGTGCCTCCAGGAGTTTGTGTAACGGCCGGACAAAAAGTAACGGGTTCTATTACGGCAACAGATACACCTTCCAAAACAGGTCGATTGGATCCACTGACCATCATCAGTTTGGGAAATGTATATGCCATTGATACAACCTACGCCGTGAAGCCGCCTTATGCAGTTTTTACATCAGCAGCCAATCAATTAGGTACGGCGACGGGTAGTTTAAGTTGGCAAACAAATTGTATACATGTTAATAAACAGACTTATGATGTTTTCTTTAAGGTTTCGGATAATCCACCTGTAGTCAATGGAATAAGTGAAAAATTAATTGATTCAAAAATTTGGAAAATCAAGGTGCTTGCTCCGCCAGTTTCTAATTTGCTTGCGACTATCAAACAAGGTGCAAATAGTATTTTAGTGACTTGGACACCCTACACCTGTGGTTTACGAAATCCAAAGATTGTACTTTATAAAAAACAAGGAAATTGTGTTGAAGCGGTTAATGCCAGTTGCGGAACAGGCATGACACTTTCTGGATTTACGCAAATTGCTCGATTGAGCCCCTCTGTTTCGCAATATGAGGACACCAATATTAGTCGAAATAAAAATTATGTTTATGTAGCGGTGGTTGAATTTTCGGATGAAAATGGTGTAGATGATGTGAGCCCTATGTCAAATGCAACCTGTATTTACATTCCAACTGCCTTACCGTTAATTACCAATGTATCGGTTGTTAAAACGGATGCCGTTTTAGGAGAAATAAATGTGAAATGGTCGCGTCCCATTAAATTGGATACCTTAATTTATAAGGGACCTTATTTTTACCAAGTAACAAGAGCCGAAGGTAGTACATCAACTGATTATAAAAATGTTTCGGCATTTTTACCTGCACAGCTTAGCCCTGCAAAATCAGATACAAGCTTTACCGATATTGGATTGAATACAACGAATAAAATTTATGCTTACAAGGTGAAGTTTTATTACTCAGAAAATGGTCAAAAAGTATTAATGGATGCAACCAATCAGGCAGGGAATGTGTATTTGTATGGTCAAAGTCCGACGACAACTAAAATTGATTTGGCATGGGTAGCGGATGTGCCTTGGAGCAACGATTATCAAATTCACCGTTTGTATCGTGAAACACCCATTAAGTCGGGTAAATGGAATCAAATTGCAGATATTTCTGTTGCTGGACAAAGTACATTTGTTTATTCGGATTTAGGAAAAGATCAAATTGATCAAGATGGAAAGGTGGATGTGGTGTTCCAAAAAGACTCTACATATTGTTACATCGTCGAAACGGTCGGAGAATATAAGCAAGGATTGCCCAATGTGAAATTGGTCAATGCATCACAGAAAGTATGTTTTGTGGCTGGAACCACAAATAATACAAATGGAAATGGTTCAGGAGGATCAGGAAGTACGGATCCATCTGGAAATAATTTAAAGCC
>JBEGQV010000262.1:0-8188 GCA_041180785.1 Bacteroidota bacterium
ATTCGGTGATTTCTCAAATCAATGAAACCTATTTCATGGAACTCAAAGAAAAAGGAATCGTCAACGAGGGGATGATCCCAAAATTGGAAAATGCTTTAAAAGCTATTTCTGAAGGAGTAAAAGTGGTTAAGATCATGCATGCAGATTCTATTTTAGATGCTGCGAGCGGAACATCAATTTTCTAAACATGATGAACGAAACAGTACTTTTAGAAACCCAACAACTACTGGCTCAACTGATTGAATGTCCATCTTTGAGCAAGGAAGAGGCAGGTACTGCGCAAATCATACAAGATTTTTTTTCGAAGAAAAAAATTCCTTACCATATCCTTGAAAATAATGTGTGGGCAAAAAATAAATTTTTCACTGATACTAAGCCTACCTTTTTATTAAACTCGCATCACGATACAGTTAAACCGAATAGTCAGTGGTCAAAAGATCCATTTAAAGCAACTATCGAAGATGGAAAACTATTTGGACTTGGATCAAATGATGCTGGAGCAAGTTTAGTCTGTCTTCTTAGTACATTTGCCAAATTATATGAAAAGGAAGATTTGGCCTTCAATTTGGTCATGGCTGCTACTGCAGAAGAAGAAATTAGTGGAAAAAATGGCATTGAATTAGTGCTAAAAGATCCAACATTTCCAAAAATTGATGCTGCCATAGTGGGTGAACCAACCGATTGCCAATTGGCCATTGCCGAAAAGGGTTTGATGGTGATTGATGCCAAAATACTCGGTAAAGCCGGACATGCAGCCAGAAATGAAGGCATCAATGCCCTCTATTTGGGCATGGAAGATATCTTAAAAGTTAAAAATTATAACTTTGAAAAGGTTTCCAATGTGCTTGGACCTGTGAAATGTACCGTAACCATTGCCCATGGAGGAACTCAACACAATGTCATTCCTGAGGTTTTTGACTATACGATTGATTGCAGAGTCAATGAATGTTATACCCTCTTAGAAGTTTTAGAAATACTTAGAAAAGAATTAAAAGCTGAATTAACACCTCGCTCAATTCGTTTAAATTCCAGTAAAATGGATGTAAATCATCCTTTGATACAAGCAGGAAAAAAATTGGGAATCGAAACATTTGGATCCCCAACCCTTTCAGATCAGGCATTGATACCCGTTCCATCCATTAAAATTGGCCCCGGGCATTCAGGTCGTTCACATACTGCCGATGAATTCATTTATTTGAATGAATTAGAGCAAGGCTTGAATACCTATTTAAATTTATTACTTGAAACAAATCTTCTAATTCAAAATTCATAAATCGTGGCAAAACTTTGGCAAAAAGAAAATCAAACAACTGACGCTAAAATTGAGAAATTCACCATCGGAAACGATCCCATGTATGACCTCAAGTTAGCCAAGTATGATGTTTTAGGCTCCATGGCCCACATTACGATGCTTGAAAAAGCAGGAATTTTGAAGGCCGAAGAATTATCAATTCTTTTAAAAGAACTAAAGTCTATTTATACAGATATTTCAAAAGGTAATTTTGATATTGAAGATGGCATTGAAGATGTTCATTCGCAAATCGAATTTTTGTTGACACAGAAATTAGGCGATTTAGGTAAAAAAATACATGCCGGACGTTCAAGAAACGACCAAGTTTTGGTCGACCTTAAACTTTTCATGCGTGCTGAAATCCAAGAAATCGTTCAGTTGATTGAACAATTATTCGATTTAATGATTGAAAAAAGCAATACTCATAAAAATGATTTATTACCTGGATATACACATTTACAAATAGCCATGCCCTCTTCTTTTGGTTTATGGTTTGGTGCCTATGCAGAAAGTTTAGTAGAAGATATTGAATTGTTTGAAGCAGCCTATCGGTTAGCCAATAAAAATCCACTGGGCTCTGGTGCTGGCTACGGCTCTTCTTTTCCATTAGACAGAATGTTTACCACAAATCTACTTGGATTTGAAGCACCACACGTGAATGTAGTGAACGCCCAATTATCAAGAGGTAAAACTGAATTATTTGTGGTTACAGCAATCGCCCAATTGGCCAACACCTTAGGCAGATTGGCGATGGACATCTGCTTGTATAATTCACAAAATTTTGGATTCATTGAATTGCCTTCAGCTTTAACAACTGGCTCATCAATTATGCCACACAAAAAAAATCCAGATGTAGCAGAATTATTGAGAGGAAAATCAAATAAAATGAAGGCATTACCTAGTCAGTTGGTGCTTTTAAGTTCCAATTTACCTTCAGGCTATCACAGAGAATTCCAATTAACTAAAGAGGTGTTGATGCCAGCCATTGAGGAAATCAAGGATTGTCTTGAAATTACCCATTACATGATGTCAAACATCAAGGTAAAATCAAATTTATTAGCGGATTCCAAATATGATTTATTGTTCTCAGTGGAAGAGGTCAATAAACTAGTTTTATCAGGAATTCCATTTAGAGAGGCCTATCAAATAGTTGGTAATAAAATTGAAAAAGGAGAATACAGCTATACTTCACGCGATTTAAATCACACCCATCTAGGTTCAATTGGCAACCTAGGAAATGAGCAAATTCAACAACTTAAAGAAATTGCGTGGGCAAGATTTAATTTTGAGGGAGCAAATCAATCCGAAAAAGCCTTATTGGGTTAATTGCATCTTTGCAAGATATTTCCCAACAATATCAAATTCCAGGTTGACACGATCGCCAACTTGAAGCTGGTGAAATATAGTATGTTCAAAAGTATATGGAATAATTGCCACCGAAAAAGTGTTGATTGCTGAATCCACAACGGTTAAACTGGTCCCATTCACGCAAATTGAACCCTTTTCAACAGTAATAAATCCAGGTTTTTGTGGATGTTCAAAATGAAATTTCCACGAACCGTCAAAGGTTTCAATTTTTGTAACTATTCCCGTAGTATCCACATGTCCTTGCACGATATGTCCATCAAATCGACCATTGGCCGCCAGGCAACGTTCCAAATTCACCTTGGCAGCAATTTGCAAATCACCTAAATTGGTTTTTTGTAAGGTTTCATCAATCGCGGTCACGCGGTAGGAATTTTCTTTTAATTCAACAACTGTTAAGCAAACTCCATTATGTGCTAACGATTGATCAATTTTTAATTCGGAGGTAAACGGACAAGTAAACCAGAAATCCACATTGCTGCCAACAACTTTTTTATCAATTAATTGGCCCATGGCCTCCACGATTCCTGTAAACATAGATATTTTTATATTTTTGTACAAAATTAAGAGAAAGCAATGAAAAGTAAGTCGTGGTTACTGATTTTAATCCCCGTGCTAGCCATAATTATTTATGTTAGTATTCCACAAAATCCAACTGAATCAAAAGGTAACTCAAGTGATTCAACCGCATGGGTAAGATGGAAAAAGGATAAGGATGAGTCCATGAAAACAGGCGCAGACAGTCCAATTTTAAACAAAGAAGCGTTTAACGGACTTCAGTATTTTTCGTACAATCCAAATTTTGTCATAAAATTTAACCTCAAAAAAGCAGAGAAAATCCAACGCATCCCTATACAAATGACTGACGGAACAACGGAGGAAGTAAGCTATTTTGGAGATATTGAGTCAGTAGTTGCGGGACAATCCATTCGTTTAAAATTATATCAACACGATAATGGCGAATTGTTTCTACCCTTTAAGGACAAAACCGCCCCACAGGAAACCTATGGAGGCGGTCGTTATTTGGATATCCCCATATCCAGTTTACATGATTCAGGTATTTTAATTAATTTTAATTATGCCTACAATCCATTTTGTGCCTACAACAAGAATTATGCTTGTCCGGTACCGCCAAAAGAAAATCACTTAGGCATTCGAGTAGAAGCAGGCGAAAAACTTACTCCTGGCTTTTAACAACAGCTGCACCTGATAGATTTTTACTCACCAATGGGTTTCCTTTGTAAACCACCTTGGCAGCTCCTGAGGCTTCCACATGTAGACTATTCTTTACAGATACTTCTACTCGGCTAGCACCACTTAAGCTAATATCCGCATCGCGTGATACCATAGGAAATGCTTCAATAGAAGCTGCGCCAGAAGCATCAATGTTCAATTTTACAACTCGACCAGATAATTTCAATTTAGACGCACCAGATAGTTCAACCGAAAATTTTTCTGCATCCAAATCTTCAATGATTCCTTTAGATGCTCCTGAAAAATACAATTTTATATCTTCCTCATTGTTAAAGCCCGACATCATCAATTTGGAAGCACCTGTAAATTCAGCTTCTTTTAATTCTGGTAAACCGATTTGTAAGACTACATTTTTATGGTTGTTGAATCGCCAACTTCTTTTAAAGTTTTTAAAACTAACCTCCAAAACCCCTTTATCAATATCGAATTGAAGGTTCTCTAAATCAGTTTCATCACCTTGGGCTGTCACAAAAAAAGTAGGAGATTTTTTTAAATGTACTTCAAAAGTACCCCCAATTTCAACTCCTCGAAAACCCGACAATTTATATTTACGAATATCTTGGGCCTTGATTGGAGAATAAAAAAATAATAAACTTAGGCAGATGAATGCAATGGTATAATATAACGTATTTTTCATGTTGGAATCGTTTATAAATAATAAGATGCAAATTTCAATTAATAGGTTGCATGGTCTTTGTTTTTTTCTTCAAAACGTTTTTCAAAATCATCCCATTGCTCCCCATCCTGCAATTCATCCTTACTTGTCATAGGTGTTCGATTAATGCAACGCAGCCCTAGATTTGGATCAAACATCCACAAAGCATTTTTAAACGTGGACTCCTCCTCATCAAAATAACCAGATGGTAAAAGGTTTTCAATGAAATAAGCAAAATCCTTCGTCATGGAAAAGTTTGTTCCATAAGGAATCAATACTTTTACGCGCACGCGTTGATTTCTGAATTTTTTATTTGTTATGCCAAAATGAGAATCAAAAATCAGAGATTTTTGTAATTGTTTCACACCATAAAATATCGCATTGGTATTTTTTTGTGCATCTGTACGATCTTTACCATTGGATTTAAAAAATTCAATCACTTGAATATTTTTTCCTTCATATCCCTCTAATTGAATATCCACTCGATTAAACCCATTTCGATTGTAATCATGTAAATCCTCTTCTTCTAATAATTCTTCTGTTAAGGCATTATCCCCTAACATTTTCTCAAAAATCGACTCTTGGGATTCTTTGTGAATGTCGAATAAATGAACATTTGTACTATCAGTTGCAGCAAATTCGATGACCTTGTTGCTAGCTGCTGTTCTAGAAAAATTTTTTCCTACAGTCGACACGGCCCAGAAAATACCAATCCAACCAATCAAGCACATCACTCCACTTGCTATAGAAAAAGATTTATTATAAAATTTTCGATTTGCTAAAAGACCTGCCCCTGCGATACCAATAGATACGATGATTGGTAAAAATGCCAATATTAATACAATGAATGTCCAGGTAGGCAAATCATTTACGAGCAAAAACAAAGGAATAGTTTCTCCTAAAGAAAGACCAATTAAACCATGATCCATCCCCGAAACACCTACCGAAGACAACATGATGAGGCTGACTAATAAAGCTATTGATAGGATCAATAAAATTCCACCCACTGCGTATTGAACAATCCATCGAATAGCCATTAAAAATCCTTTAAAGGCAGGTAAAATAGCTGCAAAAATTCGGAATGGGAATAATAAAATCTTTGCAAAGAAACTTTCAGCCTTGTTTTCAGAATCGATATGAGATTGAAACTTTTGTTCAATATTTTCAAGAGTGATGGGCTCACCTTCCATATCCATTTTTTCGGTGATAGTTTTAGCTTCTGGCGTAATGGCCATCAACACCAAATAGATAAATATTCCTGTTCCAAAAGCAAAGATGGAAATGACCGAAAGTACGCGCAACAAACCCAAATCCCATCCGGTGAATTTGGATATACCAGCAATTACACCACCAATTACTTTATTATCTGGATCTCGATAAAATCGCTTATAACTTTTTGTGGGTTCAGATGGGTATTCTCCTGGTATGGCAATCCAACAAATGACATATGCCCAAAACAATACATTTGAAAAGTGAAGCAATGGAATCAAGCCAAAGAAACCCACTACAAAAATGAGTCGTACCCAGAGTGGATCGACTTCCCAATAATTGGCTAAACCAGATGCCACACCACCTAATTTTTTACGTGACAAATCCCGACGAAAAACTTTTTTCGCAGGCCCACTTTTCTCACTTTTCTCACTTTGCTCACTTTGCTCACTCTGCCCACTTTGCTCACTTAACTCATATTCCTTAAAATCTGCCACTGTACCCAAGGAGGCTATTAAATCAGAAACATGTTCTTTCGATATTGCTTCTGTTTTTTGACTTTCGCGAATGGTAAAGAATTTTTCAGCAATTCGTGCTTCAATATCTTCGATTATCTCTTTAGATCCTTCAAAGGATTTAAAATATTGATGAATCGAATTAATATAATTCTCTAAAATATGGTATGCATCTTCTTCAATATGAAAGACGAATCCAGCTAAATTGATCGTTAATGTCTTTTTCATGACTAGATTGTTGGTGTTGATGGTTGAATAATTTGTTGAACAGAATCTTGTAAGTCGCTCCATGTAGCATGAAGTTCATCTAAAAAAGCCTGTCCCTTCTCCGTTAAAATATAATATTTGCGCGGTGGACCCGCATTCGACTCAACCCATTTGTAATCTAAAAATCCAGCATTTTTCAAACGAGTTAATAAAGGGTATAAGGTTCCCTCCACAACCATGATTTTGGCGGCCGTCAATTCCTCCAACATATTGGAAGCATACACTTCGCCTCGGGAAATTATTTGAAGAATGCAATACTCCAATATCCCCTTTCGCATTTGTACCTTGGCATTTTCTATATCCATCGATTGTTAGTTGATGACACAAATATATAAACAAGTACTATGTAATGCAAAGTACTTTAGAAAAAAATTTTGCATTTATGGATAAACGGTCGGTAATTTGTATAAATAGCAAGAAAAAGGAGCTGTGTTAAAACAATTTGATTTTAGTTTGCCATTGGCATTTTACAATCGCGATACTTGGTTAAAGGTATCGTTTATCTTCGTTTCAATTATCATGGCAACGTTTTCGTGGTATTTTACGGATCGTTTGGTAAGTAAATTAGAAGAGCGAGAAAAGCAGCAGATTGAATTATATGCGGAAACGATTCGTTACGTAATGACCTCTGATGAAAACGCAGACATTAATTTCTTTTTTGAGCGAATCAAAAAAATTAATGAAAACAATACGATTCCTGTTATTTGGAAGGATGGTAGTGGGCACTTAAATTCCAATAACATTGAAATTCCTAATTTTATTTCAACAGAAGCCAAACAAGAATTTTTGAAGGGAAAACTTACAGAGATCCTTTTAGAAAACAATAAGCCTATCGAAATGGACATGGGTTTTCAGAAGGAATATATCTATTATGGAAATTCAAATTTGTTAAAATTATTACGCTATTATCCCCTTTCGCAGCTGGTGGTTGTCATGATTTTAGGATTTCTTGGATACATCTTTTTTTCCTATTCGAGAAGGGCTGAGCAAAATCGAGTATGGGTGGGTTTGGCGAAAGAAACGGCACATCAACTCGGAACCCCGCTTTCTTCCTTAACGGCTTGGATAGAAATATTAAAAGAAAATCCACAGGTCAATCCAGAAATTGTTGAAGAACTGTCTAAAGACGTGCAACGTTTAGACACCATTACCACACGCTTTTCAAATATAGGTTCGACTCCGGTTTTGAAAAAGGAAAATTTAGAAGAATTAATTGCCGGATTTATCAATTATTTAAAATTCAGAATTTCCTCGAAAGTAACCATTGATATACAATCGCATCTTTCGCCAGACCAAGTAGTAAATGTAAATAAATATTTATTTGAATGGGTGATTGAAAACATTTGCAAAAATGCGGTAGATGCAATGGCAGGTGCCGGACTTATTTCCATCGAAATAACAGAAGGGAAAAATAATACCATTAATATTGATATTTCGGATACAGGTAAGGGAATTTTACCAAAACATACTTCTAAAATTTTTGCTCCTGGCTTTAGCACTAAAAAGAGAGGCTGGGGTTTGGGTCTTACGTTAGCAAAACGAATCGTTGAAAATTACCACCAAGGAAAATTATATTTAAAAAGTACTGAAATTAACAAAGGTTCAACTTTCCGTATTTCTTTACCTAATCCA
>JBEGQV010000263.1:0-6864 GCA_041180785.1 Bacteroidota bacterium
CGCTGCTCAAGGTTTTGGGAGTCCAGATATTCACATGAATTAATTGATCTCCTGTTTGATACCCATTTAATTCTTTTATTCCTTTTCCTTTTAAGCGTAGAATTTTACCTCCTTGGGTTCCTGCTTCAATACTTATTTTTGCTTTTCCTCCAATAGTAGGAACTTCAACTGCAGTGCCTAATGCAGCATCTATGAAACTTATGTGAAGATCATAGATTACATTATTTCCATCTCTCTTCAATTCTGGATGCTCCTCTTCCTCAATAACAATTAATAGATCTCCGGCAACACCTCCACGGGGAGGTACATTTCCTTTGCCAGACATTGATAATTGCATGTCGTTGGCAACACCAGCTGGAATTTTAATCGGGATAATTTCTTCTTCTAATACGCGACCTTCTCCAAAACAAACATCACATTTCGCTCCAATACTTTTTCCTTCTCCGTTACAAGTAGGACAGGTAGAAGAGGTTACCATTTGTCCGAGCATGGTTTGTTGTACGCGACGAACTTGTCCACTACCGTTACAAGTTTGACACGACTTTAAATCTGTTCCATTTTTGGCACCATTCCCTGAACAAGATTTACAAGAAACATGTCGCTTTACTTTTATCTTTTTTTCTACACCATTGGCAATTTCCTCTAAATTTAATTTTAATTTAATTCGAAGATCTGAACCACGACGTTGTCTTCGTCCTCCACCACTTCTACCTCCGGAGAAAAAGCTTCCAAAAGGACTATCATCCCCAAAAATATCTCCAAAGTTTGAGAAGATATCTTCCATGTTCATTCCACCTCCACCAAATCCTCCACCGGCAGCACCACCCATTCCTGCATGTCCGAAACGATCATATTGTGCCTTTTTTTGTTGGTTGCTTAGCACCTCATACGCCTCAGCTGCTTCTTTGAATTTTTCTTCTGCCTCCTTGTTGTCTGGATTTTTATCAGGATGATATTTTATTGCCATCTTGCGATAGGCTTTTTTAATTTCCTCTTCCGATGCAGATTTGTTTACCCCTAAAACCTCGTAATAATCTCTTTTTTGTGCCATTGTATTAATTTCCGACTACAACTTTTGCAAATCGAATCACTTTTTCGTTTAAAATATATCCCTTTTCAATTACTTCAATTACTTTACCTTTCTCTTCTGCTGAAGGGGCAGGGAATTGCGTAATACAATCATGTAGGTCCGCATCAAATGTAGTCCCTTTCGCTTCCATTTCTTTTAAACCCTTAGATTGAAGTGTCGTTTTGATTTTTGAGAAAATCAATTGTATACCTTCAGAAATTTCTCCCTCTGGTGAATTTGCTAAAGCTCTTTCATAATCGTCTATGACAGGCAGTAAATCGGTAATTAAGTCAGCTGATGCTGTTTGGATTAATTCAATTTTTTCTTTGGCGGTTCTTTTTCTGAAGTTTTCAAAATCAGAATATAAGCGTAAATATTTATCTTTTAATTCTGCCAATTCATCAGTTGGATTTTCACCTGCGGTGTTTTCATTCGATTCTCCTTCTGTGTTTTCTACTGCATCTGATGATTGATGGATGTTTTCTTTTTGATCTTTTAATTCTTTTTCTTCCTTTTTCATGTTGCAAAATTAATATCCTTTTAAGGTAGAACAAATTTTAGGCCAATTAATCGTTTCTGACAGTTTGGCATATTCTAAAATGCTTGCTAAATTTAGGAATGTCAATTTCAAAAGAGCGTGTTTCTCAAATCATCAAGGAAAAAGCCATGTTTCATGGCTTTTCTTATTGCGGTATTTCCACTGCGGGTTTTTTAGAAAATGAAGCACATCGTTTGGAGCAATGGCTTGCTACTCAGCAACACGGGGAAATGGGATACATGGAAAGAAATTTTGACAAGCGTTTGGATCCAACCTTATTGGTTGAAGGTACCAAGACGGTCGTTTCCTTAATCTATAATTACTTTCCATTACCTGAATTTAATCCTATTAATAGTTCATTTAAGATCTCGAAATATGCTTTTGGGAAGGATTATCATTTGGTGATCAAAAATAAAATGCAGGCCCTTTGGCTTGATTTGCAAAAAGAAATAGGTGATTTTCATGGCCGCATGTTTGTTGATTCTGCGCCAATTTTGGAAAAAGCCTGGGCGCAAAAATCAGGTGTCGGGTGGATTGGAAAAAATGCTAATCTTATTGTTCCAAAGAAAGGCAGCTTTTTCTTTATTTCTGAGCTATTAATTGATGTTGAAGCACAAGCGGATGGACCTATTAAAGATTTTTGTGGAACTTGTACTCGATGTATAGACGCTTGTCCAACGGATGCCATTTCTCCCTATCAAGTGGATGGATCAAAATGTATATCCTATTTTACTATTGAGCTTAAAGAGGCTATCCCCAAAAGTTTACAGGCTAATTTTGAAGATTGGATTTTTGGTTGTGATATTTGTCAGGATGTGTGTCCTTGGAATCGACATGCAAAACCTCATTCGGAACCTGAGTTTAATCCTTCCGAACAATTTTTAGCACTGAGTAATGAAGATTGGGAAGATATGTCTGAGACTTTATTCAAAGAATTGTTTCATTTTTCTGCAATCAGTAGGACAAAATTGAAGGGGCTGAAACGAAATATGGAATATGTTAGGGGACAAAAAAAATGAGCCGTGAAAATCACGGCTCTTTTTTGCAAATTAAACCCTAAAGTGATTTTCTTTTAACAAATTGTATTTCTATTGAATCATTAATGCGTTGTAAATTTTTAATACCTTCTGCTATTTTTTGGCCCATTTGTTGACTTTCCAAAGAAATAACTGAAATACCACCTGCCAAAATCTGTTTAAAAGGAGAGTCATTTAATGAAATGATTCCAAGATCTTTGCCAATTTCCCAATGATTGTTTTCAGTGTATCGAATGGTTTGTACTAAATCATTTTCATTTAGTGTAAAGTAGATTTGATTTTTTTGAAAATCTTCTTCTTCCAAACCATCCAACACTTGAAAATCCAATTGGATTGCATTACAAAAGTTCCGTAAAGAGGTAATCAAATTTGAATCAAAATATTCATCTTCGGTTAAAACTAAATTGAATCCTTTGTAGTTTTTAAACAGGTTTATATGAGGATTAAAAATACTTTCTAAATTGAAAAGATTGGATAAGGTAATCTTTCCATATTGGTGCTGTAAATTTGAAAAGCCCTGCTCTAACACAATCAGACGATCACCAGCAATTTTTTTAAGCGTTTTAAATGTTTCTTCATTTTCTTCCACCAAGTGAGGTAAAATCACATAATAATGATAGTTACCTAATTGTTGGTTAATAATTTCTTGAAAATTTTTGGTTCGATATTCAAAAGTGAAAATATCGACCGCGTAATTTTTTCCCAATTGCTCTGAAATGGAATTGTACAAGTCTTTATTGCCATCCGTAATTTTTCCAACAAGCAATAAAATTTTTGTTTTAACTTTTACTTTCGAATCCGAAATGAAGTACCCTTTTCTGAAAATCGAGGTTATTACACCCATTTTATGTAATTCAGTATAGGCACGTTCAACAGTGTCGCGAGATAAATAACATTCCTCTGAGGCCTCATTAATAGAAGGCAATCTTTCTCCTGCTTTTAATTCACCCATTTCAATGTCTTGCAACAAGGAATTAATCAATTGCTGGTATTTGGGCAACTTGTTATCTGGATTTTTAATACCAATGGAAGCAGTGAATGTTTTAATCATACTCTTTTAAAGAATTAAATGATTTTTTCTTTCCGCTAAATTAGGATACTTCTTAGGAAAGGAATGGGATAAATCTTTCAATTATAGGGATAATTATTTCAGTCATCTTCATTTGAAAGATTTTTCCCTATTTTTGAAGTATGAGACGTTTTGCTTCTGTTTTTAAGTTTTTCCTCTGGATTTTTAGTATTATTTCTGTTCAAATTTCTTTTGGACAATACCAGTCCAGGTATGAGCGATTGACGTCAAATTCTGGACTTTCTCAAAATACGGTCGTTAAGATTATTCAAGATAAAAATGGATTTCTTTGGTTTGCAACCGCAGATGGATTAAATCGATATGATGGTTATTCCTTTAAAGTTTTTAAAAACGACCCTACCGATGTTCGTTCGCTTAGCGGAAGTGATATTTTTAGTGTAACAGAAGATGATCAAGGAAATTTATGGGTTGGAACACGTGGGTCAGGCTTAAATAAAATCATTGTCAAAACAGGAGAAATTATTCGACTTGGAAAAGGATTAAAGGGAGCTGACTGGTCAAATTTATCAATTCCCTCCATCGCTAATATTGGTAATAATAAAATTTGTGTCGCTTTTTTTGGATTAGGAACAGTCGTTTATAATACCTTATCAAATCAAATAATTTCTGATGAATCGTATTGCAATGATCCAATTTTAAAAAATGTAGCGCGTGTTTACAAGCATTCTAATGGCTCAGTTTGGGTTGGGACCATTGATGGACAGTTAGTAGCATTATTAGGTAAGAAATCTTCTATTCCATTTAATTTAGGTCCGAATCAGTCGAAATTAGGCTTTCGTATTCGTGTCATTTATGAGAATTCAAAAGGGGATTTAATTGTTGGAACAGAAGGTGGTGGCGTATTTCAATTTAACCTTCAAACGCAATCGGTTAAACGAGTTTTTTACAATGCATCAAATCCTAAGAGTAGAGAAAATAATGTAACCTCTATTACCAAAGATGCATTAGGTAATATGTGGATAGGAACTGATAATGGAATTTTTATTCTTCATAAAGAAAATTTTAACGCCTATACATATATTCCTTCCAATCCAGATTTAGAACTTGGTATCAGTTCCTTTTCAGTGACTGCCTTGTTTACCGACAGTAATCAAAATGTTTGGATTGGAACTTGGGAGGCAGGATTAAATATTAACTATTTCCAAAAACCCAGATTCTCCGTTTTTCGTTACAAACCTAATACCACGCAAGGTTTGCTCAGTAATAAAGTAACAAGTCTTGCAGTGAATGACCAAGATGGCGTTTGGGTAGGTAGTAATTTTGGATTATCGTATTTCAATCTCAAAACCGGAAAGATTGAACATCTTATCAATAGCAATGTTGCCAACAAATTAGGGGCATCCAATGATTTTGATGTCAATTTGACCTATGCAGATCCTTCATCTAAAAGTTTGTGGGTAGGGGTTTGGCAAAAAGGACTTGTGGAAATCAATGCACAACGTAAAAAAGTTGAATATCCTTATTTATTAGATAACTACGCAAAAAATATATCTGCAATCTGTGGCGACGGAAGTCGGATTTTGTTAGGGACTTCCGGAATTGGATTAATTGCATTTGATACCAAAACAAAACAATATTATACACCATATGCAGAATTGGGTGTCAAAAATTTTGCAAACAAAAATATCACAAAAATTTTTGTCGAGGACCATCGAAAAATTTGGATTGGAACTTCCGTTGCTGGTTTGTATATCTATGATGTCTTTACTAAGAAGTTGGAGCATTTGGAAAAGAATAATCAGGTTAATGGACTCCGATATAATTTTATAACTGGTATTTTTAAAGATTCGAAAAAAAGAATTTGGATCTTAACCAACGGAGGTGGATTACATCAATACCTTGGAGAAGGAAAGGGATTTAAGGTGTTGACGGAAACAGATGGCTTGGCAAGTAACACCTTGCGATCAATCATGGAAGATCGAAAAGGGTTTTTATGGGTAACAACTAATGGAGGTATTTCTAAAATAGATGGAAAATCGTTGAAAATTGTCAATTTTGATGAATCTGATGGTTTACAGGGAAAAGAATTTTTAATGAATGCCTTTGCGCAAAATGCAAATGATTGGTTGTTTTTCGGCGGGGTTAATGGGTTAAATTATATCAAGGCAGATAGTCTTCGAATGAAATTAGAAGTTCCGCCAGTTTCTATAACTAATTTGAAAATCTTTACTAAAAATTCGTTACCAACTGATGAAAACTCACCTTTAAAGGAAGATATTTTATTTACCAAACACCTCTATTTACAGCCGGAACATTCTGTGTTTAGTTTGGATTTTGTTGCATTAGAATACCAAAGACCTAAAAACAATCGGTATGCATATTATTTAGAAGGTTTTGAAAAGGATTGGAATTATGTGGGTACACAGCGGACTGCCACATATACCAATTTAAGTCCTGGCGATTACATTTTTAAAGTTAAAGCCACCAATTCAGATGGTGTTTGGGGAGAAAAGTATGTTGAACTTGCGATCACCGTGTTGCCCCCTTGGTATAAAACATGGTGGGCATACACCCTTTATCTTCTACTATTTGTAGGTGGGCTAATGGTCTATATTCGTGAAATTCGTATTAAAGAGCGTTTTAAAACAGATCTTCGATTGAAGGAAATTGAAAAAGAACGCATTAAAGAACTAGAACAGGTTAAAACACATTTTTTTACTAATATTTCACATGAATTAAGAACGCCTTTAACCTTAATTATTTCTCCAATTGAAAAGTATTTTTTAAAAAATAATTCGATTTCTGCCGAACAGAAATCGAGGATTTCATCTGTTCACCAGAATGCGAAGAAACTCCTTCATTTAATTAATCAACTTCTTGATTTATCTAAAATCGAATCGGGCAAGCAACAACCCGTAATTACTAAAAACGATTTAATCGTTCAATTGAATTCAATTATTTCTGGGTTTGAGACATATGCACTTCAAAAAAACATTAAATTAAAATGGAAGGCACCTGTCAAATCATTGTTAGTGTATTATGATGCGGATATTATTGAAAAAACTTTAAATAATTTATTGTCAAATGCCTTTAAGTATACGCCAGAAGATGGTTCAATAGGTGTAAAATTGACGCTTATTGAGCAATATAAAGATCAACTGAAACAAGTGTCAGCGATTAAATTGGAAGT
>JBEGQV010000264.1:0-14116 GCA_041180785.1 Bacteroidota bacterium
GAATTATTTTAGTTCTACATTGAATAATGTATCTAATTCGATTACCAGTAACATTAACTTAGTAACTAAAATTTATTTTCCTCGCTTAATATTAGTTATTTCCTCTCTCTCTGTTTGCATCGTAGATTTTTTATTAAGTCTTTTAATATTTATTTTTTTTAGTCTTCTTATAGGTAATCCGATTCAAATCACATTTTTATTATTTCCTGTCATTTTATTATTAATAAGTTTTTTCAGTATTGGATTAGGTTTATTTTTTGCTGCAAATTCAATAAAATACAGGGACCTTCAACATGTTAATCCGTTAATCATTCAATATGGATTTTTCATTACTCCAGTAATTTATTCTGTTCAATCGATAAATTTCAAAAATTACATTGAATTGTATTATCTTCTGAACCCTTTAGTTGGAATCATTGAATTAGGCAGATTCTTTTTTTTACAATCTTATGCTGTAAATTTTCAACATATAACCCTTTCAATCATTAGTTCAATTATTTTTTTAATGGTTGGAATTTTCATCTTTATCAAAAAAGAAAACTCATTTGTAGATTATTTATAAAATGATTTTAAAAGCAGAAAATATTTCAAAAAAATATATAGTTAAAACCGATGAATCAAAAGGTTTAACAAATATTTTTAAAAGTGCACCAAGTAAGGAATTCTATGCTTTAAGAGATATAAATTTTGAAATTAATCAAGGGGATCGATTGGCTATTATTGGAAATAATGGTGCAGGAAAATCGACTTTATTAAAGTTATTAAGTAAAATAACAAGTCCAACTACAGGAAATATTACCATAAAAGGGAAGGTTGCATCCTTATTAGAAGTAGGTACTGGCTTTCATCCAGATTTAACTGGTCGGGAGAATATTTATTTAAATGGATCAATCTTGGGAATGAAAAAACATGAAATTGATTCAAATTTTGATCAAATTGTTGATTTTGCGGGAACACAGATACAAAATTTTTTAGATACTCCAGTAAAACGTTATAGTTCGGGTATGTATGTTCGACTTGGTTTCGCCATTGCTGCTCATTTGAATCCGGATATATTAATAGTAGATGAAGTTTTGGCAGTGGGTGATATTGACTTTCAAAAAAAGTCATTAAGTAAAATGCAAGAAGTTTCTCGGCAAGAGCGTACAATTTTATTTGTAAGTCATAATTTAACTGCTGTAAGTAATTTATGTAATAAAACCTTGTATTTGGAAAGAGGAAGAGTGAAAGAATTTGGAGAAACAGGGAAAATTTTAAATAACTATTTAGCTGAACATCAAAAAAATATTTTACTTCAGGAGTATCATCATGTTAATGAAGCTCCGGGCAATGATTTAATCAGGTTAAAATTGGCTAAATTAGTTCCTAAATTATTAGATGGACAAGAATATTTAGACATTAGAAACTCATTTAGCTTAACATTTGAGTTTTGGAATATGTTACCAAATGCCATATTAAATTTGAGTTTACATATATTTGCAGCCACTGGTGAATGTATTTTAAATATTGGAACAGATCCAACATTAGTGAATGAGGGCATTTTAAAAGGGACAGTTGAATTCCCTGGACATTATCTAAACGATGGAAATTTCACTATCTCAGTAATGGTAGTAAGGGATCAATCGGTAGTATTACATAATTTTGAAAATTTGATTACATTTGAAATAGCGGATTATAGAGAAAATGCAAAATGGTATGGAAAATGGCCTGGTTATGTACGACCAAATTTTCCATTTAAATTAACTCAAACTACAAATATCTTATTGGATGCTTAACGTTACTAAAACCTTTCTTCCTGAACTTTCAGAATATACAAGCTACTTAGAAAGGATTTGGTCAAATGGAATAATCACCAATGAAGGTCCATTCGTTAAAGAACTTCAACAAAAACTTTCTTTATTTACTGGAGTAAAACATGCTATTTATGTTAGTAATGGAACCATAGCACTTCAATTAGCCTTACAAGCGCTTAATTTAAAGGGAAAGATTATTACAACTCCATTTTCTTATTGTGCAACAGCAAATGCTATCATTTGGGAAAAATGTGAACCTATTTTTGCCGACATTAATCCAGAATCTTTAACCTGTGAAGTGGAAAATTTAAAAGCTGTATTCACGGATGAAGTAACTGCTATTTTAACGACCCACGTTTATGGAAATGCTGTCCAATTAGAAAAAATTGAAGCATTTGCAAACGAAAAAAACATACCAGTTATTTTTGATGCAGCGCATTGTTTTGGTGTAGATTATGATCAAAAATCTATTTTTAACTACGGATTATTTAGTACATGTAGCTTTCATGCCACTAAAATATTTCATACGATTGAAGGTGGAGCTGTTTTTACGAATGATGATGATTTAGCTGAAAAAATTCAATTATTAAAAAGTTTTGGACATCGCGGGGATGAGTATTATATAGCGGGTATTAATGGAAAGACTTCCGAGATGAATGCTGCCATGGGATTGATCAATTTAACTCATTTTGAAAAAATTAAAGCACATCGAAAATGGGCAACAGAGAGATATCAAGAAAACCTACACTCTTTAGATGGAATTAAACTTTATCATTGGGGTGAGAAAATTGGGAAAAATTATTCCTATTTTCCAATAATCTTTGAAACAGAAGAGAAATTATTAGAAGTCATTAATAATTTGAACCAGGAAAGTATTTTTCCTAGAAGGTATTTTTATCCAGCCTTAAATACGTTGCCATTTGTCACCTATCAATCTTGTCCAACGGCTGAAGAAATATCAAAAAAAACACTCTGTTTACCTTTATCGGCAGAAATAACAGTGGAAGAGATTGAAAAGGTTTGTTCAATTATAAAACTAAGTCTGAACTAAAATGAGTTATTTATTATTTATAATATTTATATCATTCATTTTATTAAATTTAAAAATATCTTCAAAGATATCTACGAATAATTTTTCAGAAATCGTTATTTCAGGATTTTTAATTTATTGTTGTAGTATCACTTTTACGGGATATTCGCTGTCATTTTTCAATTTTTGGAATAACGTTTTTTTATGGTCAACTTTTCCTTTTTTCTCAAGTTATTTAATTTATACTTTATTTAGAAAATTCGAATTTATTGAAAATAGGAAGTCGACGTTTAAACTATTAGGACGAAATATTCAAAAAATTGCAGAAGAGGTAAAACATTCGTCGGTTTACCAAAAACGATTATTTCAATTGTTATTTTTCTTCAACTTTATTATCATCTGTTGTGTATTAACTATATTTTTCGTCAATCCACCCAATGAGTGGGATAGTATGACAGGGCATTTAAATCGAATTTTATATTTTTTACAAAACAGAAATACACATTATTTTGTTGGAACTAATTGGAATATTGATACGTATCCAAAAAGTTTTCCAGCTCATCAAGTATATTCCTTTTTAATGATGAACAAAAATGAAATTTGGTTCAAATTTCATAATATTTCAAGTTATTTTATCACTGCTTTTGCCTTTTATGGAATTATGAAAAGGCTAGGATTTGAATTTCAAACGAGGTTAATCGTTTCATCTCTCTATTTACTAATACCAATTTCTATCATTCAATCCACAACAACAGATACTGATATCGTTTTAGCATGTTATGTAAGCATCTTGGTTTACTATATTTTATCCTATTTTGACAATTTTGAAAAAAGATATATACTTTTGAGCGCATTGGTATTTTCTATAGGATTAGCTCATAAAATCACTTTCGTTTATTCAATTCTACCAATCCTTTTATTGATTGGTATTCTAATTTGGAAAAATAAAAACAATAATCCATTTAGACATATTAAATATATTCTTTCGAGTTATTTGATAAGTTTATTAGTAATAGTTGGGCCTGCGGGATATCTTTCAAACATTATTCATTATCAACATCCAATTGGTCCTAAAATTGCAACTCAACATCAATCAGTTGAAAGGGCGGGGAATATAAATTCGATCCTAGTAGAAGGATCTCGTAATATACTGCGATATACATTTGACATTCTTAATCCAGATGGATTAAGAAATTTACCTGAGGTTGAAAAAATTAATTCAAAAATTAAGCGAATATATTCAAGAGTTGATAAAAAATTATCCTTAAAACTAGAAGATGAAACGAATTTCACCATCATCCCATTCTCGTTTAATAGAAGAGATTTATTTACGAATGGAACCCCAATTATAGGACTGCAAATTTTATTTGTAATCCTTTCCATTCCAATACTATTCATTAAGTCTAATCGCTGTAATAAATCCATTTTAATTGGACTTGTTGTAGCATTTTTGCTTCATTTAATGGCCATATCATTTACTGCTCCATATGATCCTTGGAAAGGAAGATATATGCAAAGTTCATTTGTATTCTTATTGCCATTATCAGGATTAATTATAGAAAAGATCTTACATAAAAATAGTAAAATAATTTTCTCGCTTACCTTTACCATTTTGGTTTTAGTGGGATTATCTGCATTTTTTACAATAAGTTTACACCAGAGAACTTTATTATTTGGTAAAAATAATATCTTTCACCAGAGTAGAATGGAAAGTTTAACCATATCACGACCAGATATTACAAAAGCTTATCGAAATTTTGATCTTATCGTACCGCAGCAGGCAATAGTGGCTTTAGCAACGATAAACGATGATTATGAATATCCATTATGGGGAAATAAATTTTCAAGAAAGCTTATACCTATAAATCCATTTGGAAAAGGACTACAACCCATTCCAAATGAATGTCAATATTTATTTTTTACCTCTAAATTAATTCAACCTGTCAAGGGTGATATTGATTTAATGCCTAATAATCAATTCAATAAGGCATTAATTACAGTTCCAGGTGAACACTATTATTTAAGAAAACTTCGTTAGCGAATTAAATGATTAATGGATTAAAGCTTATTTAATTGGCGTAAAATAGCCATCTATAAATTGTAACTTGCACATACAAACTCAATCATTATTTAATGAATTTAAAAGAAAATGTTTTTGAAGGGCTACGTTCAATCCAAGGAAATTTATTAAGAACCATATTAACTTCTCTTATCATTTCTCTAGGTATTACTGCATTAGTTGGTATTCTAACAGCTATTGATGGAATACAAAGTAGTGTAGATAATTCGTTTGCAAGTTTGGGGGCAAATTCATTCGAAATAAGAAATCGGCCGATGATGTCTATTCGAAGGGAAGGTCAACGCGAAAAGCGATTTAAGAATATAACCTTTAGACAAGCAATCCGATATAAGGCACAATTTGAAGCAAAAGGAAAAGTATCCTTAAAAACAAATGTGAACAACAATGTAACCGCTAAATACGAATCAGAAAAAACTAATCCAAATGTTCGTTTGTTAGGGATTGATAATTATTTCATGGATTTAAAAGGCTATAAAATAGCATCTGGCAGAAATTTTAATAAGAATGAATTCGACCAAGCAACAAATGTTTGTGTGCTAGGTGTTGATGTTATCGACCAATTATTTGAAAAAAATAATCCAATTGACAAGGAGATTACAGCTAATGGGATTCAATTAAAAGTGATTGGCATATTAGAAAAAAAAGGTAATATGATGGGAGGAGGAGATGATCGCGTTATTTTAGTTCCGCTTGAGACGGGTCGAAAAATGTCTGCAGGGAGGGAATTAAATTATGATATTACTACATCGGCCTATAAAGTTCAGCATTTAGATGATTTCATGGAAGAAGCAAGAGGAGTGATGCGAAAAGTTCGAATGGATCCTTTAGGTGAAGAAGATTCTTTTTCTTTAGAAAGATCCGATTCGATTGCAAAAAGTTTTGAGAGTATTACTGGAAGTTTACGAATTGGAGGTTTTGTGATTGGATTTATCACCCTATTAGGAGCTTCAATTGCCCTAATGAATATTATGATGGTATCTGTAACTGAAAGAACTCGAGAAATAGGTATCCGAAAATCACTTGGGGCTACTCCAAGCAAAATTTTATTACAATTTCTGATTGAAGCAATTGTAATTTGTATTCTAGGTGGATTAGGAGGTATTATTTTAGCAATTCCAATTGGTAATGTGATTGCTCAAGGAATTAGTGGAGGAGTTGCAAGTTTTATTATTCCATGGTTATGGATGATTTCCGGTATCATTATTTGCGTTTTAGTGGGCTTATTTTCAGGAATTTACCCAGCCATTAAAGCTTCAAAACTTGACCCAGTAGAAGCATTACGATATGAGTAAAGCAATTAATTTAAGCATATTATTTGCTTAATTAGATAAATTGAGGTACTTTTGCATTGCAATTTTTAATTGCCCAGATGGCGGAATTGGTAGACGCGCTGGTCTCAAACACCCGTGGGAGCAATCCCGTGCCGGTTCGACTCCGGCTCTGGGTACAAAGCCTCTCGAAAGAGAGGCTTTTACTTTTTTATCCTAAAGCTTGTTTCCAATTTTCATAGGCATCTTGATAGATATTCTGATGTTGTATATTTGGAATAATCGTATCAATTTTCTTTAAATTTGCTGTGGCCTCTTCAGGTGAAGAGAAAATATCTGCACCAACACCGGCGCCCAATGCAGCACCTAATGCACCATCCGTTTCAACTAATTCCACTGGAATTCCAGAACTATTGACAATTGCTTCTGTAAAAATTTGACTTAAATACATATTTGCTTTTCCTGCTTTCATTAAAGTGGGATAGATTCCGGCATTCGCCATTAATTCCATTCCATACACCATTGAAAATGCAATACCTTCATGGGCAGCTCTAATCATTTCAGCACCAGAATGTATATTAAAATCGATATTTAAGAACTTACCACCTAAATTTTTATTTTGAAAAATACGTTCAGCCCCATTTCCAAATGGCATACAAACTAAACCTTTAGCTCCAATGGGTGCTTGAGCCCCCAATTCGTTCATTTCTGAATAGGAGTGATTGGCAAAGAAATTTTGACGAAGCCAACGATTCAAGATCCCAGTACCATTAATACACATTAAAACTCCAATACGCGAATGTTCTTCAGAATAATTTACATGTGCAAATGAATTTACTCTACTTTGGGGATCAAATTTTAATTCTTCAGAAACTCCATAAACAACACCAGAAGTTCCTGCAGTAGTGGCAATTTCGCCTGGATTTAACACGCCTAAAGACAATGCATTATTAGGTTGATCTCCGGCTTTATACCCAATAATCGTATCTTCTGATAAACCTAACTCAGATGCAATGGCTTTGGAAATTTGTCCATGGTTTGAAAAAACTCCTTGAATTTTAGGAAATATATCCATAGAAAATCCAAATGAATTTATTAGATCATTTCCAATATTTTTTTGTTTAAAATCCCATAAAATTCCTTCAGACAATGCTGATGCTGTTGTAGTATATTCACCTGTAAACTTAAAGGAAACAAAATCGCCTGGCAAAAGTGCGTATTTAATTTTTTCATAAATGGAGGGTTCATTATGCTTAACCCATGCTAATTTAGAAGCCGTAAAGTTTCCTGGAGAATTTAAATAATGTTCATTACAAAAATCTTTTCCTAAAGCGTTATAAATTTGCTCTCCATAAGTTGTTGCTCTTGAATCGCACCAAATTATTGCATTTCGAAGGACTTGATCTAGTTGATCAACTAACACCAATCCATGCATTTGATATGAAATTCCAATCGCTTTTATCTGTAATGGATCATATTTTTTAGATGCATTCGCCTTTTTTATTGCTTCTGTGATGCAATACCACCAATGGTTAGGTGATTGTTCTGCAAACCCTGGTTGAACAGATATAATTTCATTTTCCACTTCTGGAAAGGAAACTGAATGCACTAATGTTTGGTTGCTAGCATCAACGATGCTAACTTTAATGGAGGAAGTGCCAAGATCAATACCGCACAATAACATAGAAATAGGCTTAAATGTTAGAAATTAAAATAAATATACATCAAGTAAATGACCAATTTAGTGTAAATAAAATTAACCTGAAAATTAAATCAGGATCAATTTTTGCCTTAATAGGAAAAAGTGGAAGTGGTAAAAGTACTATAGCAAAAATAACAAGTGGAGATTTGCTTTCAAACCAAGCTTTCATTGTTTTAAACGGAACGAATTTGAACACTAATCATGAGCGTCTAATACGTGAATTTGATTCGATTGGGTATGTACCACAAAATTTACATTTAAAACCTCACCATACGATACAAGCATTTTTAGAAATGCTTGTTCAACATAAAACAAAAACAGCAGGTCATACCTTTATTCAACAAACCATAAAAGACTTTAATATAAAATCTATTTTGCATTCTAAAATTGCAAACTTATCAGGTGGAGAAAGGCAGAAACTTGCTCTAATACAGGCTATCAGTAAACCTATTAAAGCACTTGTTCTTGATGAACCCTTTAGTCAGTTAGATACGATTCAAAAACAGGAATTAAGTGACTTAATTGAAAAAATTATTCGAAAATTAAATATTCCATGTTTAATGATTTCACATGATATCATTGATGTAGTCAGGTTAAGTGACCAAGTTGGAGTAATGCAACAAGGAAAAATAATTTTCAAAGGAACATGGAATGATTTTTACAAGAATAAGAAAAAATCAATTTTAAGTTTACAAAAAGGAATTTTCCATTACATAGAACAAACGCTACAAACGATCAAACACCTGAATAGTCTTTCAAAAAATTAGCATTTTGGTTGGTAATTTCAATCAATTCGTTTACATCAATCTGATAAAGATCTGCTAATTTTTGAGCTATCAAAGGAATATATTTGGGAGAATTAGGTGTTCCTCTGTAAGGAACAGGAGTTAAATAAGGTGAATCTGTTTCTAAAACGATATGTTTCAAGGGAATATCTTTAATCGCATCAAACAAAGTTGAATTTTTATAGGTTACAACTCCGCCAATTCCTAGAAAAAAACCATTATCAATACAGTGTTTGGCTTCTGAAGCATCTCCAGAAAAGCAATGTACAATTCCTCGTAAGTCGGAAAATTCCTTTTTCCGTAAAATTTTTATTAAATCAGCATAGGCTTTTCTGCAATGGATGTCTACCCATACATGCCGATCTAAGGCCCAATTGCATTGCAATTCAAATGCTTCTATTTGTTCATTTTTGTAGGTCGTATCCCAATAATAATCTAAACCAATTTCTCCTATGGCTAGTAAATTTGAAGTTTGATTGATTACATTAAAAATAGCTTCCAGTTCAAACTTATAATTTTCTTTGACATAAGTAGGATGCAACCCAATCATTGGATAAAAAATGTCAGGATTTTCTTGACAAAGTTTAATCAATTCAGGAAGCGTTGCAGTATCACAATTAGGTAACCAGATTTCTGAGATCCCTTGTTCCTGTACTTGTTTAAGCTGTTGTTGAAAATCTTTCAAAAAAAACTCATCATAAAAATGGGCATGCGTGTCGATCATAAGCCTGACAGAATTAAATTTTGCTTTTTACAATAAGCTAAAAAAATGGGTAAAATGATTTTTAAATTGTGGGAAGCTTTTAAACTATCATGAAATACAACGATAGCACCAGCTTTTAAATGTGGTAAACAATTGTTAATAATCTGTTGATCACACTTTTCACCTCTGTAATCACCTGTTAGCACAGACCACATATAGATTTTCTCAACCTGTTTCAAAAGTAATTTAAGTTTCTTTAACCTACCATATGGAGGTCTAAATCCAATACTAAAAGTATTATTTTTTACAATTTCACTTTCACAATGCAAGATATCCGTATGATAGGCTTTTGTATTTTCTTTCCAAGCATTTAAATGATTCATCGTATGATTTCCAATGGAATGACCCTCATGGAAAATTCGATGGAATAATGCTGGATTGGCTTGAATATTTTTCCCAATGCAAAAAAAAGTTGCCTTTGCGTTAAATTTATGAAGCTCATCCAAAACAAAATTGGTAATTTCAGGTGTTGGTCCATCGTCAAAGGTAAAATAAATAAATTTATCTTGATGTTGCGAACGAGGAACTTCCCAAATAAGATTTGGAAATAATCTTTTAACCAATTTAGGAATTTTATAAATAAACATCTGCATAAAAATCACATGCAAATTACGAGTTCAATTTCAGAAAAAATAATATTAGGGATAGATCCAGGAACAAATGTGTTGGGATATGGAATTATTCGAGTGAAAGGCTCTGAGATTAAAATCGAACAGTATGGGGTTTTACGTTTAGAAAAATATGCTACACAAGGGCTAAAATTTATAAAAATTTTTGAACGAATTCATGGAATCATTGAGGAGTATTTGCCTGATGAAATGGCCATGGAATCTCCTTTTTTTGGAAAGAATATTCAATCGATGTTAAAACTTGGAAGAGTGCAAGGACTTTTGATGGGCATTGCCTATTCAAAATCAATTCCTATTGCAGAATACGAGCCCAAAAAAGTGAAACAATCGGTCACGGGTAATGGAAATGCTTCCAAAGAACAAGTAGCTAAAATGGTAGAAGTCATTGGAAATATTCAATTAGATTCTAAATTATTAGATGCAACTGACGCCTTGGGAATTGCCATTTGTCATCATTTTCATGGTAATTCAATTACTGCTACCAAAAAAGGAACAAAAAAAGGATGGGGAGCATTTGTATCAGAAAATCCAACTCGAATTAAATAATTTCATTCAATAAATGATTTAATTCCGAAATCGAGAAGACAGGCGCAAAACAATGATCGCCTTGACAAACCACATACGATTCGGAAGAATCGTAATCATTTTTGTTTAAAAGTATTATTCTACTTGAATCATTAGGATAAAGTGCTTTTAACTCATTTAATTCATTACCTGCATTTACTGATTTAATAAATATTTTTGGTTTCCATTTAAACGCTGAGATAATCCTCCACCAATTTGAAAAATAAGAAGGATTATTTTCAGCATTACTAACTACTTGATCAATGATTTTATTCGCCATAATGGTATAAGATGGTTTATCAAGTAATTGTCCTAAATAAAGAAGGCATTCTACTACAACGGAATTGGATGAAGGAATAACTGAGTCAATCAATTCTGGCAAATTAGCAATCAACTTATTGTTTACAAGAGAAGAGTAGGTAAAGTAATTTGACTGAATATCAAAAAAATTACTTACTGTAAATGAAATGATTTCTTCTGATTTGGTTACACATTGAAATTTATTTGTAATCAAATACCATTTTATATATGCCAAGGACAAAAAACCAACATCATCTAAAAAAGCTAAAATTGGTTTTTCCACATATTCAGATTGGTGCAACCAATTTGAATTGTTTTTGAATTCTTTTTCAATGGAATAAAACAAGTTTTCAATTTCTATTTTAATTTCAGCATCTTGTGTTGCTTCAAACACATCAATTAATCCGATGAGATAAATTGCATTCCAACTTAAAATTTGCTTTGTGTCGATATTTGGAGCAATTCGAGTAGTTTTATGTTGATATAAGATATTGAATTGATTTTGGTATTTGGAGGTCAAGAAAGCATTCTTTTTAAAAAGAATATTATTTCCATGTTCCCAATTTCCATTCTTGGAAATTGAAAAATCATGGTAAAAATCCTGATTTGTCGAAAAGGGGACTAATTGATTTAATTCATCAAACGTATATACATAATATTTTCCTTCCACACCTTCAGAGTCAGCATCAATACTTGAGAAATATAATCCATTTTTTGCTTTCATTTGTTTCAAATGAAATTGGATCGTTTTATGAATAACTTCTTGGAAAAAATCGGCTTGAGTTCTTTTAAAAGCTTTCGCATAAACACTTAGTAATTGACCATTATCGTATAGCATTTTTTCAAAATGTGGACAAAACCATTCTGAATCGACAGAATACCTTGAAAATCCGCCTTCAACATGGTCAAAAATACCTCCTTGTGCCATTTTTGTTAAGGTCAAATCAAGTAATTCAGTTGATTTGGAGGTATTTATTGACAAAAAACTTGTTTCGTTTAATAGATTCCACAAGGAAGGCATCGGAAATTTGGGAGCTTTATTAATACCTCCAAAATAAGGATCAATGGATGAATTAATTTTATTCAACAAATAAAATTGAAATTCCTTGGAAGTATAATCAAAAACCGTTGAAGCCTGTATTATATTTTCAGAAATTGATTTTTGAAAACCATCTGCAGATTTCTGAAGTTCATTTTTGTGGTTTTGATAAGCTTCCTGAATCGATTTTAATACTTGAATCCATTTATTTTTAGGAAAATAGGTTCCTCCATAAAATGGTTTCTGATCCGGCATTAAAAAAACATTTAAGGGCCAACCACCCGATAATCCCATTTGATGGATTGCTTCCATATAAATCTGGTCAATATCAGGCCTTTCTTCACGATCTACTTTGATGCATACAAAATGTTCATTCATCAGTTGTGCAACTTCAAGATCTTCAAAACTTTCATGTTCCATGACGTGGCACCAATGACAAGCGGCATAACCAATGGATAAAATAATTGGTTGATCATTTTGCGATGCCTCTTGTAATGCTTCCTCTGTCCAAGGTTGCCAATTTACCGGATTATTTTTATGCTGCAGTAAGTAAGGACTAATTTGATTTTGAAGCTTATTCATAGATTTTGTAAATTGTATAAAATTTAGAAATGGCAGAAATATTAGAGTTTATTGTACATCCGGAAATCGCAAATTCTCCTGATAAATTACATGCATTTTTAGTAGGTGAATTAGGTACAAATGTACTTAATAAACATCAATATCGAATTGAAAAAAAATCAATTGATGCACGATCTAAGCAAATTAAATGCAATTTACGCATAGGATTGTATCCATTAGATTATGATTTTAATTCTGACTATTTGATTCCTAAGGTTTCTCTACCTAGCCATGCAAAAAAAGTTATCATTGTAGGGAGTGGTCCGGCTGGATTATTTGCTGCTCTTGAATGCATTCAACTCGGACTCCGACCAATAGTCTTAGAAAGGGGTAATGATGTGAGAGAAAGACGAAGAGATTTGGCAAATATTAACAAGCATAATCTTGTTAATGAACATAGTAATTATTGTTTCGGAGAAGGAGGAGCGGGGACATATTCAGATGGAAAATTATATACGAGGAGTACGAAAAGAGGAGACATTAACCAGGTATTACATACATTTGTAGCCCATGGTGCCAACAAAAACATATTATTTGAGGCGCATCCGCATATTGGAACCAATAAATTACCAAATATTATTGCATCAATTCGTCAGCACATCATTGCATCTGGAGGTGAGGTCTTTTTCAACCATCATGTGACGGATTTTATCATTTCTAATCAATCCATTCGAGGCGTTGTAGTGAATCAAGAAAAGGAATTTTTGGGAGATGCAGTTTTGTTAGCAACAGGACATTCTGCTCGGGATATTTTCGAATTATTACAAAAGAAAAATATTCAGATTGAATCCAAACCCTTCGCAATTGGTGTTCGAATCGAACACCAACAAAAATTTATTGATCAATGTCAATATAAACTTTCAAATAGACCTGAATATTTACCGCCTGCAAGTTTCAGTTTGGTGACTCAATCTTATTATCAAGGAATTCAAAGAGGTGTATTTTCGTTTTGCATGTGTCCCGGTGGATTTATCGTACCTTCAGCCACACGACAAAATCAAGTTGTTGTAAACGGAATGTCTCCCTCTAGAAGAGATTCTAAATATTCAAATTCAGGCATTGTGGTCAGTATCAATGAACATGATTTAAATCGATATCGTGCTTATGGTGAATTGGCAGGTATGCAAATGCAAGAAGAATTAGAACAAAAAGCACATGTTTTATCTGGAGGAACCCAGCAAGCAATTGCTCAATTGACGGGCGATTTTATTCAAAAGAAATTTTCCAAAGAGTTACATGCGAGTTCCTATGTCCCGGGACTCATTTCAGGAGAAATGAGAGATTTTTTACCAGATTACATTGCAGAACCCTTAGCGAAAGGGCTAGGTGATTTTAATTTAAAAATGAAGGGATTTGGAAGTAATATTGGACAAATCATTGGATTAGAAAGTAGAACTTCTTCACCAGTTAAAATCCCTAGAGATAAAGAGACATTTGAACACCCACAAATTAGTGGATTATTTCCATGTGGAGAAGGAGCAGGATATGCTGGAGGAATTATGTCAGCAGCTTTAGACGGAATCAATTCTGCAAGAGCCATTC
>JBEGQV010000265.1:0-8162 GCA_041180785.1 Bacteroidota bacterium
TGGCCAATCCCAAACCTGTCCCCCCGTGTACTTTCTTAGTTGAATTATCTAACTGCTGGAAAGAATTAAATAATTTTTGAATATTCTCCTTACTAATTCCTACTCCTGTATCACTAACATCTACACGGATTGTCACCTTATCACCTTTTTGCTTTTCTAATTTTGCTTTGACACAAACCTCACCATTTTCAGTAAATTTCAGTGCATTAGAAGTCAAATTAGAAAGGATTTGAAGTAACCGGGTTTCATCAGCGAGGACGACTTTTGGTAAATTACGATCTAATTGATAATGTAATTTATTGTTTTTCTGACTTGCAACTTGGGAAAACAAAGCCATTAAACGATCAAAAATATCTTCTAATAAGACATTATGTGGCTGAAGCATCATTTTTCCCGCTTCAATTTTAGCCAAGTCTAAAATATCATTCAGGATGTGCAAAAGCGTTTCTGATGATTTTTTGATGGTTTGCACATAATCTCGTTGTTCGTCCTGCAATTCAGTTTCACATAACAAATCAATCATGCCTATCACACCGTTCATAGGTGTGCGGATTTCATGACTCATATTGGCTAAAAATTGTTCCTTAACTTTCAAGGAATGTTCAGCCTGTTCACGCGCTTCAACCAATTCTTTTTGATTTTTTTTTAAATCAGAAATATCACGGGCAATTCCCGAAACCTCCTCGATATTGCCATTTTCTAAAAAAATAGGATTCAAATAAACCTCCATCCAAGTTTCTTCGCGTCCCTCATCAAAAAGTTGAATTTCAAAATGTTGTTTAAACCCACGAAATGCCTGCTTGTAACGATCCTCTAAATTTCTACGTTCTGCGGTATCCACTAACTTAAATCCCAACTTTTCCGGACTAAAATTAATTTGAGGTTCAATTTGTAATCGAGTTCGTAACAAATCGGCATAATCATGATTAAAACTCGTCAGAAACATGCGTTTATTTACCGACCACATTAAGTGGGCACTACCTTCAAATATGGCATTTAATCGAGCGGTTTCTCGTGCTAAAGCTGCCTCAGATTGCTTTCTTGCAATAGCTAATGCTACCTGACCTGAAATAAAGTCGAGCAATTCTAAATCACGCTTTTCATATTTATTGGTTCGCTCATATGATTTAACTCCAATAATCCCCGTTACTCGATCTCCAATACGTAAAGGCACACAAAGCATCACTTTAGGAACCACACCGTACAAATAAATCTTTTTTTCTTTGGCCAATTGATGAATGTCGTCATCATGCAAAATCAAGGGCTTATTGGCCATAATGGCATATTCTGTTAGACCATTGCCTAATTTTCTTTTGGTAAAATGTACCCTTGAATTAAAATACTCGTCAATATAATAAGGGAAGTATAAATAACTTTTCCCTGGATCGTATTGCGCGATAAAGAAATTCTTTACATCAATTACCTCTCCCAATTGTTTGTGAATATTGGCATATAAATCATCCAAATTGGAAGAATTCACTGTTACTTGGGCAATAGATGCAAATAATTTAGAAGCCCTTTCCGCGCGAATTTTGGCAGTAGAATCGTGTAAAATACAACGAAAAGCCGTAGGCACCCCTTTTTCAAATCGACAAGAAACCGAACCACTGACATATAAACGTCGGCCATCTTTTCTTCGAACTACCCCCGTATATTCCTCCAAGGTTTCTCCTTTGGCAATCCGATCAAATTGTTCAGTGGTTTGATGGGCAAATTCAGGGTGTAAAATATCTTGAAATTTCAATTCCCTAGCCTCTTCTTGCGTGTATCCTAAGGTTTCACACCATGCTTTGTTCACAAACAAAAATCGACCAGACGCCCCTATGATTTGAATTAAATCGTTGGTATTATCAATTAAATCTTGCAACTGAGCATTGGACCGATTTAAAGCTTCTGTTACTTTTTTTCGTTCGGAAATATCCTCGCCAATAACACTTAAATATTTTTCGTTATCGATTTCTGAAACAATTGTAGACTTTACTTCAACCCATTTTATTTTTCCAGATTTAGTTACATAATCTCGTTCTCTTTCTTCAAACAATCCACCCGAATCAATTGCTTTTGCAAAGGAAGTTCTACGGAATTCTTGATCATAACCTGGAACCAGTGTAGTAAAAAAATCCTTTCCATTCAATTCCTGCTCTTGATAGCCCAATAATTGATGTGTATAGGAATTAGCAAACACAATTTTCCCATCCAATGCCATAATAATCCCAAAAATTTTGAGACTTTCTACCGTTTGTATCACATTTTGGAGAGAGAGGGACATGTGGCGAGTTGAAAGTGGAGAGTTGAAAATTAATTATTGAAATAAGGAGTTTAAAGTATGTAAATTTAATAAATTTAATTTATCAATTATAGCTCTCCACTTTCAACTTTCAACTTTCAACTTTCAACTAAAATATCCATAACTCATAATTAACTATTACCTTTGCCTCATGCAACAAGTTCGTGCCAAGAAAAATTTAGGTCAACATTTTTTAAATGATTTAGGAGCCGCTCAAGCAATTGTGGATGGTTTACAACCCGAGGGAAGATATCATGAGGTTTTGGAGATTGGTCCGGGAATGGGCGTTTTGACCCAATTTTTGGTAAAAAAAACCGAATACAAAACTCATTTAATTGAAATCGATACCGAATCAGTTGCCTATTTGCGAAAAAATTATCTCGAATTCACAGGTCCGCGCTTAATAGAAGGAGATTTTTTACGTTTCCCCTTAGAGAAAATTTTTGAGGATCGTCCTTTTGCGATTGTAGGAAATTTTCCTTATTTCATTTCTACACAAATCTTTTTTCGCATTTTAGATTACAAAGATCAATGTGTAGAGGTGGTTGGCATGTTGCAAAAAGAAGTAGCTGTTCGTTTAGCTGCTAAACCAGGTAACAAAGATTACGGCATTTTAAGTGTGTTACTTCAAGCTTATTATGATATCGAATATCTTTTTTCTTTAGGTCCAGAAGTATTTACCCCTCCACCTAAAGTAAACTCGGGTGTCATCCGACTCAAAAGAAACTTTGATAAAAAATTAGGTTGTGATCCTAAAAAATTTAAATCATTGGTAAAAATGGCCTTTAATCAACGTCGCAAAACTTTACGAAATGCATTACGTGCCGTTCAATTACCGGATCACCCCTTATTAAGCAAACGAGCTGAGCAATTAAGTGTAGAGGATTTTGTGGAATTAGTGAATTTGATGCCTGAAATATGAAACTTAGAACTGAAGAATTTAAGAAATAATGAAATTAAAATGAAAACCTCCAATTCTTTGATTCTTCGATTCTTCAATTCTTCGATTCTTCAGTTCACAGATTCTCCATCCACGCACTCCATCATCATTAGCATACCACTTTCATACCATATCTCCACAAATCCATCTGCAACAGTTTCATTGGAAGAACTGGTGATTTGACCTAAGGCCAACGAATGATTGTTCAATTCATATTTGAGCCCTTTACTATATACTCCTTTCGCTTCCCCCAGGGGCATAATCGACAAAGCAGTACCTTGGGGATACCATTTTTTAAAGTGTTTTTCTAACGGATAAATTACAGAATAATCATCAATCATGACCATTTTGATTCGATCAGCCATTCGCTTCAAAGAATGAAAATTATTCAACGTATGATCCATTCTTCTACCCGTTGCCCAAACAATATTGGCAGCCGGATAACCCTTTTCCTCTAAATACATTAGGGCTTTTTCCAAATCCGTATATTCTTGATCAGGTGTATGAACCTTCTCAAATGGATAATTGATTAGATCGAAATCAATTTCATGCAAATGATCAAAATCCCCTAACCAAACATCTATTTTAATACCTAATTCCAATACGCGTTTAATGGCACCATCCAAAACAACTACGGTTGGCGACCATTCCAACAATTGTCCCAAAATTTCCATTGAACAAGCCTCCCCATTCGCAATGATCAATGCGGGCTCTTGTTTTTCTCGAATGATGTGATGAGAGGACATTAAGCGTTAAAATCTGATTTACCTCCCGACTTCCGAATCAACTTTGTTTCTTGAATTACAATTCCTTTTGAAACCGATTTGCACATATCATAAATCGTTAATGCAGCTATTGAGGCACCTACCATGGCTTCCATTTCTACACCTGTCTTTGCTTCTAATCGACAAATACAAGTGATTTTTAAACTTTCTGTTAATACATCAATTGTGATTTTGCAAGATTCCAAACCGAGCGGATGACACATAGGAATCAAATCGCCAGTCTTTTTTGCAGCCATGGTGCCCGCAATAATGGCCGTTTGTAAAATTCCACCCTTCTTATTTTCCCAACCTGCTTTTTCAAACAATTCGATATTTTCTTTCCCCAACCAAACAATTGATTGTGCCTCCGCTTCTCGAAGGGTTATTTTCTTCGTTCCAACATCTACCATTCCTGGTTGATCATTGTCTGCAACATGACTAAATTCAACTTTCATTTATAATGGGATCAAATAAATCAAGTAAAATGGGTGTAATAAAAAATTCAGTTAAAGTTGCAAAAATTATAGTTATCATTCCAAATAAACCTAAATTAGATATTGCCTCAAAATCAGAAAAATAAGTTACACCTAAACCAGCCATCAACAAAAAAGACACAAACAACATGGCTTTACCACAGGTTAATAAAGTTGATAGAATGGGTTGGCCCTCTTCTTTTCGAATCAATAAATAATGCGTTAAAAAGTGAATCGTATCATCAATACTGATGCCAAAAATAACCACTAAAATCAAGGCATTAGCCGGACTAAATGGAATTCCCATTAGGGCAATTATTCCCAATAAAAGACATAAAGGAATTAAATTCGGAATTAAACTAATAAGTATGAATTTTGGCTTTTTGAATAAAAAAGCCATCAATAATGACACGACAATTAAATCCCCAAATAATCCCCAGAAAATATCCTGACGTGAATTTTTATTGGATTGATCTAACACATGTCCAAATCCTGTAAAATGTACCTGAACTGGTAGGGTTTTCTCCATTATTTGTTTCAACTGAATTTCCTTGTCCTCCATTTGCTCACTGCCCAAATCTTTTATTTTTGTTGCAAAATAAAATTCTTTATTTCCATTCAAATTAAACATGGGTTCATCCACATGATTACTAATTTCGTTCAACAAATAGTGTAATTTTTGTTCGTTATTAGGTAAGGTAAAAAAATTCATATTCCCTTGATGCAATAAATAATTTGCATATTTTAACTGAAAAACAACTGAATAGATAACGTCAAAAGTAGCATCATTACGCAAATCCATTTCAATTTTCTCCAACTTTTTAACGAAAGCTAAATTGATTGGTACGTTTGGATTTTTTGTTGAAACAACGAATTCAAAGGGTTTTAAATTTCCAATGTTCCGCTCAAAATAAGCATAATCTTGAGCGATGGAATCCGTAGATTTCACATCATTAGTAAAAAATAGGGATGTTTTTATCCGAGGAATAAGTAAAATGGATACCAAAACTAAGCAACCAATAACCCCAAGCACCCATTTTTTCTTTTCCAAGGTTAAACGATAAATCCCAGAAAAAAACTTTGTCCAAATTCCTTGATTTAAAACGCTCGTTTGATTAGTGATTTTTTTTTCATCCAACACCAATAACAAACTTGGAACGATCACAATGGATAAAAAATAGGTGATGATAATTCCCGTAAAACCAAACAATCCGAAAAACTTTATGGCTTCGGCAGATGTAAATGACAAGGATAAAAATCCTGTGGATGAAACCAATGCGGTAAGGAAGGTTGCTTTGCCAACTTCTTTTAAGGACTCAATAATGGCATCTTCCTTTTTTAATCCATGTTGAATTTTTTCATAATAAACTGAAATTAAATGAATTGAATCCGAAATTCCTACAACGAAAAGAATTGGAACCAATAAATTTGAAATCATATTGATTGAAAATCCCATTAGGCTCATTAAACCAAAATTCCAAAGAATTCCCATCACAACCGTAAAACATGGAATTAAAACCAACAAAAAATGTCGAAACAGATAATATAAAACCAATAACAACAAGACAATCGAAAATATGGAGAAGATTAAAAAATCATTCCAAATTTTTTCAGAATATATCGATCGCATTACGGGTATCCCAAACAAATGAAATTTAACCTTTGAGTTGGTTAAAATATGTTGAATAGAATGGATTAAAGAATCTCTACTTGGCTGATTAAAAAGATCTTTTTCAATCGTAAAATAACCAACAAATGATTTTAAATCTTTAGAAAAAAACTGTTGATAAATGTTTGATCGACTCCTCAAATATTGCAACGATTCCTGAAAAGTTCGGTCAGATCGAAAATCAACTAATTTCTTTTCTCCACCATTCAAATTGCTTGGATTAAATTCAGTAATCCTAGAAAAATAATTAGCCTTTTTTATCCCCTTCAATTGTTCTAATTGCTCGAAAATGGCAGTTGACTGAATCCCAAAACTTCGATTAATTCCATTGGAAGATTCAAGTGAAACAATAATTTGTTGGTTTTGACCTAGCGGAAATTTACGTTGATACTTCTCAAAATCTTGATAAAAAACTTCATTTTTAGCAAAATAACTATCAAAATCATATGAAATTTTCAAATGAGAAAGCTCAAAAATCATCAACCCGGATAGAAACAAAATTCCCCACAAGAAATTTTTTCGACTATGAATGATAAATTTGAAGAATTGTTGCATCTATTCAATTCAAAATGATTATTTTAGAAAGTAATATGATAAAAATGATAAACCCAACTGAAGCAATTGCGATTATTAAAGAAAACATTTTTTTTTCAAAAATCGTTTCAATCCCCTTGGAAAATTGCATGGGCTACCAATTGGCAGAAGATTTATTTGCGGATCGCGACTTCCCTCCTTTTCATCGAGCCATGATGGACGGAATTGCGGTTCAAAACCTGTCAACAGACTCTTGGGAAATTGAACAAACTGTTTTTGCTGGCCAACCACAAGCAACACTACTGAACCCGGAAGCCTGCATTCAAATCATGACGGGAGCTCCGCTACCAATTGCTTGTCGAAGCATCATTCCTGTTGAGGAAATAGAAATCCAAAGTATAGAAAACAAAAGGATTGCAAAATTCAAAGCCACAACCATTACGGATGGACAATTTATTCACCAAAGAGGTGCTGACATCAAAAAAGATCAATTATTAATTGCAAAAAATACGACCATAGGCACCATTGAAATTGCACTTGCTGCTAGCATTGGCAAAACGCATTTACAAGTAGTTGAGCGGCCAACCATTGCTTTGATTTCTACGGGAGACGAGTTAGTACAAGTGAATCAAATACCACTTTCTCACCAAATTCGTAGCTCCAACATCCCCATGTTATGGGCTACATTAAAGTCCAAAGGATTTATCTGCAACACGTTTCACATCAACGATTCAAAGGAAAAATTAAAGGAAGACATTGCTGAAATCTTGCAAAATCACAACTATATCATTTTATCAGGTGGTGTGTCTGTCGGCCAAAAAGATTTCATCCCAGAAGTCCTTAATGAACTGGGTTTTACTTGTTATTTTCATAAAATTGCACAAAAACCTGGAAAACCCATGTGGTTTGGAACAAGAGCAGTCGATCAAAAAACGATTTTCGCCTTACCAGGAAACCCCATCTCCACCTTGATATGCTTTTACAATTATTTCCTTCCAAGTATATTATACAAGGAAAATACCCATGGTATTGCGGAAATCACAAACATCAAACCTGCGAATGCAGGTTTAGATTTGTGGTTACCTGCTAAATGGCTGATTCCTTTTCAGCAAGCAGAAATTCTTCCCAACAATGGTTCAGGAGATATGGTTGGCTGGAAGGATGCAGACATTATAATTTGGCAAAAAGCTGGAGACAATTCTGTATATTTACCCTATGTGCAATTAATTTAAATGCCATGAAATTAAAGCTTCATACGTTCGATTTACCCTTGATTCATACGTTTACCATAACACATGAGTCGAGAGATGTTCAACCAACCCTTATCGTTGAACTGACTTGGAATGGAAAAAGCGGGTTTGGAGAAGCAACAGAAACCCCTTATTATGGAGTTACCATTCAAAAAATGATTAACCAGTTAGAAGGTATTAAGCACCTTTTGCCAAATGATATTCTACCCCATCCAACTGATTTTTGGAAAACAATATCTAAAGAA
>JBEGQV010000266.1:0-6990 GCA_041180785.1 Bacteroidota bacterium
TTTATTTGAAACCTAAAAGCAATGAAAATTGTGAGATTTTGGAGTTGAACTTAGAAATATTTCCAAATCCTGTTAAAATTTCATCCAATGTAGATCCAGAGGGAAATGAGCAACTGATAGCGCTTTTTGAACAATCAACTACTATTTTTACAGTTGAGTTAATTGCAAAGGTTCATTTAACCCCTTTTAATCCCTTTGATTTTTATTTTATACCCAAAGACGCACAAAAGCTGCCAATGAGATATGATGCAGAGCAAAGAAGAGTTTTAAGTCCTTACCTTGTAAACGAAACCTTACCGGCTGAAATTATTGTTCTTTCAAACCAGCTTCTATACAAAGCAAATACCTATACTTCTGCATTTTTAATGGAAATCAATCAGTTTATTTGTGATGAATTTACCTACGAAATAAGAGAAGAGGGTCGTGCACATTTACCCAATTTTACGCTTAGTCAAAAACGGGGTTCTTGTCGCGATTTTGCTGTTTTATTTGCTTCAATTTGCCAAGCCCAGGGCTTGGCAACACGATTTGTCTCTGGCTATTATGTTGGACAATCTCCCCAAGATGTACCCGATCAATCCCATAATTTACATGCTTGGGTGGAAGTTTATTTACCCGGGGGTGGGTGGAAAGGATTTGATCCTACTCAAAATGAAGTAGTATGTGGAAATCATGTAGCCCTTGCAACATCATTCGATTTGAATCTAATTCCGCCAGTTGCGGGATATTACCATGGAGATAGTCCATCTACACTTAGTACTTCAGTTAACTTAAGGCTTGTGTGATGATTTTTTTTACCAGTGTAAGTTCTTTCTTTCCGCACCTATATTCATGATCAGTGTCTAATTCAATGATGTCAATGGCGTCCGAAAGGCTAAGTTTTTGCGCAAAATCTTTCGAACCATAAACATCACGTTTTCCCTGAATTATAATTGTTGATGTCCTAATAGTTTGAAGGTGTTCCGTTCGGTTGGATTCCTCGTTATTGTCCGGATGTTTAAATGGGTAGCCCAAACATATCACCTGCTTCACCTTGAATTCATCAGCTATTTGCGTGGCTATAATTGCCCCAGCAGAACGGCCTACTAAGTAAATCTCCCTGTTTTTAGGCAAGGTTTGTAAATAATAGCTCATTACTAGCTTTCTAAAATCAAAATCTCTCTGATTGGGCTCTTGTAATTTGAAATATCCTAAGCCAAAATGTCTAAATTTTAGTAAAAATTTTAATTTTAACCATTTAGAGAACAAGGAAAGGAAAAGTTTGTTTGGTTTTAAACGATTAGAAAAATTTTGAATTTTTAAATGAATAAAATTTAATTCATCTACTGGATCAAACCGTATCTCAAGATTTTTTTGTTTGAGGTTTTCAAATAAATTTTGGTATAAATAGGAATCTTTGTGAAGATTTTCTCTTCCTAAAACAATAAGAATTTTTTTCAAAGTAGAAACGGAGTAATTGAGACATGAAATTAATCAAATATTTGTAAATTGAATTATGAAAAAAACATTCCTTTTACTTCTTGGAGTCTTATTTTTTTCCAATTTGTTGCAGGCACAGCCAAATAAATCAGGAAAACGCCCCAACATTATTTTTATCATGTCAGATGATCACGCCTATCAGGCCATTTCTGCCTATGACAATAAATTGATTCAAACACCCAACATCGACCGAATTGCCAAACGAGGAATGCTTTTTACACAAGCCTCGGTAACAAATTCGATTTGCGCGCCTTCACGCGCAACGATTTTAACAGGAAAACATTCCCACTTAAATGGTAAAATAGATAACCATTTTGATTTCGATACCACCAATGTAACCTTTCCACAAATCCTCCAACAATCCGGCTACCAAACTGCCATGTTTGGGAAATTACACTTTGGAAATAATCCAAAAGGTTTCGATGAGTTTAAGATTTTACCCGGACAAGGAAATTATTACAATCCGGATTTTATCACCAAAAAACAAGGTAATATCAAGGTAGATGGATATGTGACAGACATCATTACCAACATGACTTTAGATTGGCTTCAAAAAGATCGCGACCCCAACAAACCATTTATGTTAATGTACTTGCACAAGGCCCCACATAGATCCTGGTTGCCTGCCGAGAGACATTTAGATGAATTTACACATAAAAAATTTCCTGAGCCAGCCACTTTGTTCGATGATTATAAAAACAGAACCACTCCTGTTGCGGAGGCTGAAATGAATATTTTGAAGCACATGTCGTGGGCAGGTGATAATAAGGTGTTTCCGGAGGTCATGGATGAGTTAAAAATTCCAGAAATTGGATTTGATAAACAACGCTATCAATCAGAAATGGGTCGACTCAATCCGTCTCAAAAAGCTAATTTCATGAAGGTTTACACCCCAATCAACGAGGAGTTTAAAAAACAATACCCTTCCATGAAGGAAGCTGACAAGATGCGTTGGAAATACCAGCGCTATCTGCAAGATTACCTCGGAACCATTAAAGCAGTAGATGAAAATGTGGGTCGATTGATTGATTATTTGGAAGCGAATCAATTAATGGACAACACCATTATCGTGTACACTTCCGATCAAGGATTTTACTTGGGAGAGCACGGATGGTTCGACAAACGGTTCATCTATGACCAATCGTTTAAAACGCCTCTTTTGGTTGCTTGGCCCGGCAAAATAAAACCTGGGACCAAATCGGAGAAGTTGGTACAAAATCTCGATTTTGCCCAAACTTTTTTAGATGCAGCTGGCGTAAAAGCTCCGGTAGATATGCAAGGCAAAAGTTTGTTGCCTATTTTAACAGGAAACGAAAAGAATTTCAAACGTGATGCGGTGTATTACCACTATTATGAATACCCAGCAGAGCACATGGTGAATCGACACTATGCAATTGTAACCAAAGATTATAAGTTGATTCATTACTATTATGTCGAAGACCAATGGGAATTGATCGATCGCCAAAAAGACCCACAAGAGTTGAGAAATGAATACAATAATCCGGCTTATGCAAAAATTAAAGCAACTTTACATAAAAAACTCGAAGAACTTCGCTATCAATACAAAGACAATACCGCCTTAAGCAATTCCTATGTAGAGCGACTCATGTCGGATGCAGAAAAAGGAAAGGTCTTTGGCGTAAGCAAAGAAAAAGCTGCGGAGATTCGAGCAAGGCGAAAGAAAGTCGAATCCAAAAAATAAATCATCAAAAACCTGCAGAAAATTGCAGGTTTTTTTGTTTTGCAAAATATTCATCGTAATATTACGTTTGATATGGGAGCAAGTAAAATAATCGATTATTCCGAACGACAATTGCAATTGGCAAAATATGCCAAGGCACTCTCGCATCCTGCTCGTATAGCCATTTTAGAAGTATTATTGAGGCGACAAACGTGCATTTGTGGGGATATTGTTGACGAGTTACCCATTTCGCAAAGTACAGTATCGCAGCATTTAAAGGAGTTGAAAGAAGCAGGATTGATCAAAGGGAGTATCGACGGTGTAACCGTTTGTTATTGCATTGATGAACAAGCCTGGAAAAATGCAGAGCATTTTTTGCGGTCCATTTTTGGTGAATTTCAGTTGATGAAATCCACTTGTTGTTAAAAAAAATTGAATTATTTTATCGTAATATTACAATTAATAAGATGAAAACAGATCAAGAATTAAAGGACATTGTCAAGAGCAAATACAGTGAGATTGCCTTACAAGACAAAGAGACCAACATGTCCTCATGTTGTGGTGCAGGGGGGTGCTCTACAGAAGTGTACAATATCATGAGCGATGATTATGGAACGTTGGAGGGGTATAACCCAGATGCTGATTTAGGTTTAGGTTGTGGTTTACCCACACAATTTGCTAAAATAAAAGCTGGAGATGTGGTAGTGGATTTAGGTAGTGGGGCAGGAAATGATTGTTTTGTCGCTCGACACGAAACAGGTGAAACCGGAAAAGTAATTGGGATTGATTTCACACCTGCTATGATTGATCGTGCGAGAGAAAATGCTGAAAAACGTGGATTCAACAACGTAGAATTTCGTCAGGGAGACATTGAGCAAATGCCGATTACCTCCAATGTAGCAGATGTAATTGTGAGCAATTGTGTACTGAATTTAGTGCCCAATAAAGATGCGGTGATGAAAGAAATATTTCGTGTGTTAAAACCAGGGGGACACTTTAGCATTAGCGATGTAGTATTAAAGGGAAATTTGCCGGAAGGTTTACAAACAGATGCCGAAATGTATGCTGGTTGTGTGGCAGGGGCTATTCAAAAAGACACTTATTTGGGAATGATTTTTAATAATGGTTTCCAACATGTAACCATTCAAAAAGAAAAACCGATTATTATTCCTGATGATATTTTGGTTAATTATTTGAGTAAGGACGAAATAGATTCTTTCAAAAATGGAAATACAGGCATTTTTAGTGTAACGGTTTATGCCGAGAAACCTTCGACTACTTGTGTTCCTGGTTCTGGGTGTTGTTAATGAATGAATATGAAAAAGAAAATTTTAGTCCTTTGTACAGGCAATAGTTGTCGTAGTCAAATTGCCCACGGTTATTTAGCCAAATTTGCGGGAGAAAAAGCAGAGGTGTACAGTGCAGGAGTTGAAACCCATGGGGTAAATCCAAAAGCAATTGCCACCATGCATGAAGATGGAATTGATATCTCTGGGCACACCTCCAACAATGTGTTGGAATATGAAGGTATCGATTTTGATTTTGTGATTACGGTATGCGACAATGCCAAAGAACGTTGTCCGTATTTTCCGACAAATGCCAAAAAATTCCATTATAACTTCCCAGATCCTGCCAAATTTGTGGGTTCAGAGGAAGATACCAAAAAGGAATTTGCGCGCGTTCGCGAAATGATTAAAACGTATTGTTTAGAATTTGTCCAAACAAATCTATAAATCATGACTTCACAAATGCTTCAAGTATGGCTCGAGGGTCGTACCCGTTTTTCTAAAATATTGGATCAATTAAAAGAAGATGACCTGACAAAAAAATTGGGAAATGCTCCCAATTCCATTGGTTTTTTGGTTCGCCACGTAGCTGAGGTGGAATTATTGTTTTCCAAAAATGTGTTTCAAAATCCTGAAGTAAAAGTGATTGCCAAAACGGTAATTGATGGCAAAGACACAGGTGTTTGGACGAATTTTGATGAACTAAAATCCATTTGTGAAGAGTCATTTCAAACACTTAAACAAACCATTGAAGCTCAAGACCCTGATTCTTGGAATGATTTAGTGACGACAAAAGAGTTTGGCACAAAGACCAAAGCAGAGGCTCTTGCGCGAGTTGTAACCCACGCGGCCTATCATGCCGGACAAATGGCTATTATATTAAAATATGCATAAAAATAGCCCAGGGTTTAAACCCTAGGCTGATGATATTTCGAAATTTATCAGCAGCGGGATTAATCCCGCTGATTTGATTTTAAACATCTTGTGCGTCATATACCACGACCTTTTCCCACAAATGGCTGTAATTTTTTACAAATGCCTGATGAATTGGGTGATCTTGATACGATTTTTGGTCTTGCGTATTGTTGAAAAACATTACTTCTGATACTTGCCAAGTAGTATCGACAACATCTCTTTTCTCCGTAGAAGCCAAAGCTCCAACATGCAATTCTTGGATGTAACTAACTGCTCGTAAGGTTTCAAGGCCTTCAATTAATTTATTTTTATCTGCTTCTGAAGTTGGATTTTTCAACCAGAAAATCGCGTGATGTACTAAATATTTTTTGGGTTTTCTTGGGAGTGAAACACTTGCCAATGCGCCTGCTCCTGCCATAAAAGTTCTTCTTTTCATTTGTTAAATTTTAAACAATAAATGTACTAATCTAAATTCAATTTCTTGCTCATAAATTCGATAAAATAGGGCCAATTCGGCCCGGTTACATGGCCTTTGGGATGCAATCGGAAACCAATTTGTCCTCCATCAATCATTTGTTCAACGGCAGGAAATTCAGTAACGCCAATTCCTTTTTTGTTTAACAAATTATAAACAGGTTCTGCAGCAACTCCTGCCATGAACATGCCTTTGGGGTCAGTCCAATTGTCGCCATTATTCCCAACGCCGATAAAAAAGGGTCTTGGAGCAATTAAACTGATCAAACTGTGCGCATCAATGGGTAAATCATTCCATCTTTTGGGACCGGCATATTTTAAGAAACTGCCCGACATCCAATGGTACAATCCGGAACCAGCTATGTTTTCTACAATTTCACCAAAATCTCTGCGATGCAATTTTAAACCCCCTTCTCCCGATGAGGCAATGTAGCCCGTAGCAAAGCGCGTATCATAAGCCATCGTTACTGCCGCAGCCTTTCCGAACCTCGAATGACCCATAATGGCCACTTTTTCAGCATTGATTTGTGGAATAGTTTCCATTAAGTCCAAGGCTTTGGAGGCTCCCCATGCCCATGCCTTCAAGGTTCCCCAGTCGGATGGTGAACGTCTTTTGCCTTTGTTCACTAAACCAATAATTCCTTCGGTGAGTCCTGCTCCATTATCTGCCTGAAAACTTGCCGGGATAATCACCGCCGCTCCCCAACCTTTGGCAATAACTTGTTCTTTCCAAGGGACTTCATTGCTTGGTGGCGGATTAAATCCGGGAGGAAACACAAAAGCAAATTCCATCACCACCGGTACGGGCTTCTTGATTTTTGCTGGTAAAGTTATGGTTAAATCAATGTTAACCGAGATGCTAGGATAGGAATGATTGTCCACTTGACCTTTGTAGGATAATACGTTTACATCATATTTACCTAATTTTTCGGTTTTGGTGCCTTGCAGAATCCAATTTACTTTGGGTAAGTTTTCGGGAGTGATGCCATATATTTCTTCATCAAAAATTTTAACTATTTCTGGTCGACGATGATATTCCCATTGCTTTTTTGTACTTACTTTTTTGCCATTGTTCAATGTCAAAAGTTCAGGCAAAACAGGAAATGGGTTGGCTTTCGATTCATCGTAATTAGCCGGATTGGTCCCATTCGGATT
>JBEGQV010000267.1:0-15983 GCA_041180785.1 Bacteroidota bacterium
TTCGTATTATTCGGGGAAAAAGAGAATCGAATAGACGCACCAGTGGCATTTGGATTGATGGCATGCAAAACATGTGAACCGATTGAAGTTCCACTTGAACAAGCACTTCCACCAGAAGCTGAAATTTTTTCAATATCGAGTTGAAATAAAAGCATATCCCCGTCTTGAATGTTCGGAAATCGAACATTCAAGACGGTGTAAAGGCTATTGTCTACTTCTCCAGATCGACCATTAAAAAGAACATCAGGAAAATTTGCCTTTAATTGATCAATAAAATACTGCTTTAACTCTTTAACATGTCTTTGGTGCGCCTCCATTTCCGCATAAGAAATTTCCAATGCTTTTGCGAGTCCAATCATTCCATACACATTCTCAGTGCCACCTCTTTGGTTGCGCTCTTGCGCTCCACCATGTAATAATGGGTGGCAGACAACTCCTGCGCGCACATACAAAAATCCAATTCCTTTCGGTCCACCAAACTTGTGTGCAGCTCCTACCAGAAAATCAATGGGAAGTTCTTTGAGGTTATGGACAAAATGACCCATCGTCTGAACCGTATCAGAATGAAATAGTGCGCCGTATTGTCGACACATATTACCAACCTTCTCCAAATCCAACAAATTACCAATTTCATTATTCCCATGCATCAAACTTACTAAAGCCTGCGAACCATGCAATTGAAGCAATTCTTCTAAATGGTCCAAATCCACATCTCCCATATCATTCACACGAACCCATGCTAATTTTACCATACCTAACTTTTCCCAGGCTTCTGCAGTATGTGAAATGGCATGATGCTCTAAAGGACTCGTAATGATCACTTTTCTCCCACCATATAACACAGCAGATTGCAAGACCGTATTATCCGCTTCCGTTCCACCAGATGTAAAAAAAATCTCTGCGGGAGAAGTATTTAATAACGTTGCAACCGTTTTTCGTGCTTTTTCAACGGCTACCTTTGCTTGTCGACCATGTGAATGAATAGAGGAAGGATTCGCTGTAAAATTTTCAAAATACGGTTTCATCTCCTCCCATACCAGAGGGTGAATAGGGGTAGTAGCCGCATTATCAAAATAAATTGGCTTCTTTTCTGTGGTTGATGTCATGTTTAAATGTTGGCAATTTTCTTTATTGCCTGTATAATTTGTTGTGCAAGTGACTCAGCTTCGGCCTCCGAAGATGCTTCCGCATATATTCTAATAATAGGTTCTGTATTTGATTTACGAAGATGAATCCATCCTTTCTCAAAATCAATCTTCACTCCATCAATCGTATTTACTTGTTCATATTTGTATTGTTCAGCAATGGTACTCAAAATCAAATCTACATCCAAGGCAGGAGATAATTCAATTTTATTTTTACTCATCACATAGGTCGGATAGGTAGCTTTCAATTCGGAAACCTTCATTCCTTTTTCTGCTAAATGGGTTAAAAACAAGCCCACACCCACCAATGCATCGCGTCCATAATGCGATTCCGGAAATATTACACCACCGTTTCCTTCTCCACCAATTATCGCATGTTGATCTTTCATTTGATTCACCACATTTACTTCACCCACTGCTGCAGCAAAATATTGACCCCCATGTTTCAATGTCACATCACGTAATGCGCGAGTAGAAGACAAATTAGAAACCGTGTTTCCTTTCTTTTTAGACAAAATATAATCCGCCACAGCCACAAGGGTATACTCCTCTCCAAACGGTGTCCCATCTTCACAAATAAAACAAAGTCTGTCTACATCCGGGTCAACCACAACTCCTAAATCATAGTTTCCAGCCTTCATTTTTGCGATCATGTCGGTCAAATTCTCAGGCAAAGGTTCTGGGTTATGCGCAAAGTGTCCGGTCGGTTCTCCAAACAAAACATCCACTTGGCTGACGCCAAGTGCCTTTAACAAGTCAGGAATAACAATCCCACCCGAGGAATTAACGGCATCCACCAAGACCTTAAAATTTTGCTTTTTAATCAAGTCTGCATTCACCCATGACATTTCTATGACATGATCTATATGTTTCTGCAAATAAGATGCATCATGAGTAAGTTTACCTAATTGTAAGACTTCTGCAAATTGGAAATTTTGTTTTTCTGCAATTTCCAACAAGGCTTTACCATCTGCATCAGAAATAAATTCACCTTTCCCATTTAACAATTTCAAGGCATTCCACTGAATCGGATTATGACTTGCAGTGATAATAATTCCTCCAGCAGCCTTTTGCCAAGGCACTGCCAATTCAACAGTTGGTGTGGTCGACAAACCAATATCAAGTACATCCCAACCGAGTCCAATTAAGGTGTTGCAAACCAAATTTGACACCATTTCACCTGAAATACGAGCATCTCTTCCTACAATTAGTTGATTTGAACTAGCTTGAGTACTTCTTAACCAGGTACCATACGCTGCTGCAAAACTTACTACATCCACAGGACTTAGTCCCTCGCCAGGTTTTCCACCAATAGTACCTCTTATTCCAGAAATTGATTTTATTAATGCCAAATTTGTCTATTTTTGGAAACAAATTTACAAATTAGTAAATTAACAAAAAACCTATTTCAACGAAACCTTTCCAACAGAATGGACCCTGCCCTTCTCGACAGATTTGACACTTGCTTTAAAAATCAAAAAATTGCCGTCATTGGCGATTTTGCATTAGATTTTTATTTTAAGTTAACCACAAATACAAATGAATTTTCTGTTGAAACTGAAAAAGAGGTATTTCATGGAAAAGCTCCCAGAACCTATCTGGGAGGTGCTGGTAATGTGTGTAAAAATCTTTCCCATTTAGGTTGCCAAACAGATGCTTTTGGAATTATCGGAGATGATTTATTTGGACGCGAAATGATTCATCAAATGACAAATCTCTCCATCAATCATTCAAGCATTTTAATAGATACATCAAAGGGAACTCCCGTGTATTCAAAACCTATGGAGGAATTAGTTGAATATCATCGCATAGATTTTGGAACAACTACACACATAAATAAAACATTAAAAGCAGACTTGTTGTTTCAAACTAGTTTACAAATACACTCTTTTGATGGAATTATCTTAAATGAACAATTTTTAATCCCCTTGCTAGAAAGGGAAGATTTAACTACGATTCAACAAGAGATAAAAGCCTCAAACATTTTCGCTATCGCAGATTTTAGATCCTTGGGAAAAGATGCAATTGATGTGATTTTAAAAATCAATTTGAAAGAGTTTTCCAAATTAGTAGATGTAGAAGAACACACCTTAAAAGACCCAAAAATCCTTGAAAAATCCATTAAAAAATTAATGGAAACAAGAAACAAAGGTCTATTAGTAACCCTCGGAGAACAGGGGATCATGTATGCAGATCAGTCAAAAATAGTGCACAAAAATGCCATACCGATCAAAGGCCCAATCGACACCGTAGGTGCCGGCGATATGGTGGTGGCAGCGTTTACAGCTGCCATATTAGCCGGAGCCAATGAGGCGGAGGCTTGTGAATTTGCAAATATTTGTGCGCATATAAGTATTCATAAAATTGGAGAAACAGGAAGCGCGAGCATATTAGAAATTATGAATTATAAATTTTAACCACCCCCTGCCCCCTCCTTTTGAAGGAGGGGGTGGCGCCCAGCGACGGGGGAGGTAAATAAATAAAAATAATGAAGAAGGACACATTAACACAATTACAAACTGAAATCAAACATTACACGGAAGAGAAGTTACTTCCATTTTGGATTCAACGGACAATCGACAGAGAAAACGGTGGGTATTTAACCCATTTCAATGAATTTGGGGAAGATTCAGGAACAGATGAAAAGTCCTTAATCGCTCAAACGAGATCGGTTTTTACCTATTCCCAAGCTTATCGACATGGCTTCGGAGGGGAAATTATGAAATCAATGGCTGAACATGGCGTTGCCTACCTTTTGGAAAAAATGTGGGATAAAGAGAATGGCGGATTTTATTGGATGATGGACCGTGATGGCAACCCTACGAATAAACAAAAAATTGGATATGGCCATTCCTTTGTCATATACAGCTTGAGTGAATATACATTGGCAACTGGAGATCCCATTGGCCTAGAATATGCAGAAAAAACGTTCGACTTACTACAAAAATACGCGGTAGACACCAATTATGGTGGCTATTGGGAGTTCTTCTCACCTACATGGGAATTGATGGGTCCTGGTCCGGGTGGTGGCGACAGAAAAACACTCGATGTACACATGCACCTGATGGAAGCCTTTACCACCTTATATGAAGCATCAGGTAAAGAAATACATCGAAGAAAATTAAAAGAATCAATTGATATATTGATTCAAAAAATCATGCATTCAGAATTTGGAACGGGAATTCCTCAATTTTGGGCAGATTGGACAGTTGCACCTCAAATTAAATTTGATGTGGTGTGGGGTTGGGATCGCTTTGCGGAAGGAGGACAAAAAGCATCAGCAGAAGACAATACCTCTTACGGACATAATTCAGAATTTGGCTGGCTGTTGATGCATGCCTTAAAAATTGGAAAATTTGATTTGGATGAATACAAAGATTCGATTTTAAAAGCATTCTATCATTCGTTAAATCATGGCGTAGATTGGGAATTTGGGGGTGTTTTTGTCGAAGGATCTCATTCTGGAGAAGTGTATGACAGAGAAAAAGAATTTTGGCAACAAGCAGAAATGCTCATTGGCATGTTGGATGCCTATTTATATACCAAAGATGAAAAATTCTTAGAGGCTTACCAATGCATTCATCGATTCGTTTTTGATAAAATGATCAACTATGATACAGGTGAATGGTGGCCTTTGATGACTCGGGAAGGCGAACCAATCTGGCGGCACATGTCTCACTCGTGGAAGATTAACTACCACAATGTTCGCTCCATGATTTTAAGTTATGAAAAATTAGGACAAATTTTGAATCTATAACATGAAGTTTTTCTCAAAAATTCCATTTTCAATTTGGATCGTCATTGGAGTCGGCTTTACACTTTACAGGCCAGAGACTTTTTTAGCTATTGGAGATTTCAAATTAAAAGCACTCATCATTCCTTTACTACAAGTGGTCATGTTTGGAATGGGGTCTACGATGGGCGTTGAAGATTTCCAAGAAGTCATCAAATCTCCTAAATCGGTTATTTTAGGCGTATTTTTTCACTTTTTGATCATGCCTTTGGTGGGATACACGTTGACTAAAATATTCACCTTTCCAAATGAAATCGCAGCAGGCATCATATTGGTTGGCTCAATGCCATGCGGATTAGCATCCAATGTAATGTCTTATTTAGCGAAAGCTAATTTGGCCTTATCACTAACCTTGACTTCAATATCTACCCTCCTGGCACCCATCTTAACTCCTCTGTTAATTAAAATATTAGCCAATCAATTAATTGAAATCAACTTTTGGGAAATGGTTTGGGAAATCAGTAAACTTATTTTGATTCCTATTTTCTTTGGTTTAGTGTATAAAAAAATAATAGGTGAACGCTGGAATTGGTTGCATGCTCAATTGTCAAAAATATCCATGTGGTGCATTGCGCTCATCGTTTTAATTATTACAGCCAATGGCAGAAACGCACTTTTGTCAGTTGGACCTTTACTGGTACTTGCCTGTATTATCCATAATTTTTGTGGATTTTTCTTTGGTTACTATGGTGCCAAATTAACCGGATTACCCGAAAAGGACGCACGTACGATTGCCATTGAAGTGGGTTTACAAAATGCGGGACTTGCCTCTGGATTAGCCATGGCCATGAATAAAGTCGCTACATTAGGTTTACCTGCTGCCATTTTTGGGCCGGTTATGAATATATCTGGTAGTACATTAGCTAATTATTGGAAAAGAAAATGACACCGCCCCCGGCGCTTTGCGCCACCCCCTCCTTTTGAAGGAGGGGGCTGGGGGGAGGTTAAAACTTATAACTATATGAAAAAAATACTTACAATTTACCTGACATTGGCATTAACTCCCCTATTTTCACATGCTCAATGGGAAGTAGTTCATCCAACACTAGAGGCATTGAAGAGACATGAAAGTTCAATGGTGGAATGTGATGGAAAATTTTATAGCTTGGGTGGTCGTGGAAAAAAACCAATCGAAGCATATGACCCCAAAACCAATGCCTGGACAATTTTGGCAGATCCTCCAATGGAATTTCATCATTTTCAAGCATTGGCATTTAAGCATGAAATTTATGTGATTGGAGCTTTCACAGGAGGTTATCCACATGAAAAACCAATCGCCCAATTTTTAATATTTAATCCAAAAACAAATTCTTGGAGAGAAGGAACTAAAATACCAGAAGAGCGATTAAGAGGCTCGGTAGGGGTTTTTTCCAAAGGTGATAATATTTATATCGTTGCTGGCATCAAAGATGGACACTGGGATGGGCATGTTGCCTGGTTTGATGAATACAATACGAAAACAGGCAAATGGAGTATTTTACCTGATGCACCACGTGCTAGAGATCATTTTCAAGCTGCCTATGATGCTGGAAAAGTATACATCGCTGGAGGACGAAGATCACATGCTGCCATTGGGAAAGTATTGGAACTAACCATTGGAGAAGTAGATGTGTTCGACTTTAAGACCAAACAATGGAGTATTCTAGAAAATTTATTGCCTACCCCAAGAGCTGGTACGTCTTCCTTAATTGCAAATAAGCAATTGATTATCATGAATGGGGAAAGTAGTCGCCAAGTTCCTGCTCATAATGAGGTAGAAGCACTCGACCTTAAAACAGGTACATGGAAATCATTGGACAAAATGAAACAAGGTCGACACGGCACGGGTGTCGTAAAGTACAAAAAACAACTCTATGTTGTTGCAGGTTCCGCTAACAGAGGTGGTGGACCTGAATTGAGTGAAATGGAGAGATTAGCCTTATAATTTAAACATCACCTCTTTAACTGAACAGAAAAAATAAATTCCATGCGGATTTCTTTTGAAGAAATGGTGCAAACCATTCAAAAAGCATTTGAATTAGCGGGTTTAAGTCCTGAAAAAGCCCGCCAATGTGCTACTATTCATGCTGAATCGAGTCGAGATGGAGTATATTCTCACGGTTTAAATCGAGTACCTCGATTCATCGATTATATCCAACAGGGATGGGTTCATGTTGAGGCCGAGTGTAGCATAGAGATTAATTTAGGTGCTATAGAAGTCTATAATGGAAATTTAGGTCCAGGTGTACTGAATGCTACTTTTTCAATGCAACGAGCTACGGAAATAGCAAAACAATATGGCTTAGGTTTAGTGACTTTGAATAACACCAATCATTGGATGAGAGGTGGGACTTATGGTTGGCAAGCCGCTGAGAAAGGATTAATTGGAATTTGTTGGACAAATACGGAATCCTGCATGCCATCTTGGGGAGCGATAAATAATAACATTGGAAATAACCCTTTTGTGATTGCCATTCCGAGAAAAGAAGGTCATGTGGTTTTAGACATGGCAATGTCACTCTATTCCTACGGCAAATTGGAAGTTACTCGTCAAAAAGGACAAAAATTACCTTATGCAGGTGGATTTGATACAAATGGAAATTTGACAGACGATCCCGCTGCGATTGAATTGACAAGGCGAATTCTACCAACAGGTTATTGGAAAGGTTCAAGTTTAGCAATTGTATTAGATTTATTAGCAGGAATTCTCTCAAAAGGGAAAACGACTGCTGAAATTGATCAATTTGGAAACGGAAACAGCGTGGGATTAAGTCAGGTTTTTTTGGCTATAGACCCTTTGAAAATCGTAGATCAAACTTTTATGGATGAATCTTTATCAAAAACCATTGAACAATTACGCAATTCCACCGCTGTAGATGAAAAAGGTGAAATTTTATATCCTGGAGAAAGGTCTATGCGTACGCGCACGGAAAACCTGAAGCTAGGTATTCCTGTTGATAAAGAAGTCTGGGAAAAGGTTCAAAATTTAGCCAAAAAGCAATAAAACCTCCTATTCCCTATTCCCTATTCCCTATTACCTATTCCCTATTACCTATTACCTATTACCTATTACCTATTCCCTATCTTACATCAAATTAAAGCTCTTCACCCCAGTTTCAATACTCATAAAAGCATCTTTCGGAAAATCGTGCTCAATGAAAAAATGTTTCAATCCACCTTCATTTGCAGCTGCTAATACCTGCTTATAGTTCAATATTCCTGTACCTAAAGGCAACATTTCTTTAAAGTCAACAGAAAAATCTTTTAAATGACACAATGGGAAACGACCAGCATGTTTCTTGAATAATCCTGGAATATCTACTCCTGCTTTAAATGCCCAACCTAAATCGATTTCAAATTTCAATTCGTCTGTAGAAAGTTCATTGGCAAACACATCAAATGGTCGAGCCCCTTCAACTTCCTTAAATTCCGCGTCGTGGTTATGAAAGCAAAGTGTTAATCCTGCTTTTTTTGCAAAAACAGCAGATTTTTTCAGCACTTCCACAGACTCTTCAACCTCTTTTTTTGTTTCAATTGGTGTATTTGCACAAACAATATATTTAACTGATGTGCCAGCTAGAGAGGCTACTGCCTCCTCCGCATTATCCCTTAAATTGTTGATTTTTGGAAAATTCGTAATACCTGCATTTTTTGTTACACTTGGTTTTAAGGGAGCACCCAAGACATGGTGTGAAACCCATTTCATCCCAAAAGACTGAATCGTTTCATCAAATTCCTTGGCTGACATCCCATAAAAACCTGGTAAAAAACTAAAGGCGGATTCTATCTCTTTAACACCTAAATCTGCTACCTTCTTTAGAGTACCTTTAACATCTTTATCAATTTGACCAAACAAAGTAAACAACTGCAGACCAGGAACCCTCACTCCAGCCAATGCAATGGAATCATTAAACTTTGAGACAATTGGTGCGAAGGTCAAAATAGATGACTTTGCTAAAAACTCTCTTCTTTTCATGATAAATAGATTTAGGGTTAAAATATGTTTAGAGATAATATCACAATATTAATGTATATTTTTGATACAATAAAGAAATTCCAAAAAAATATTATCTTGCAGATATTCAATTTAAAATACCATGAGTAAAATTTCTGTTTTAGTAGTTGGTTGTGGAAATATGGGCGCATCACATGCGACCTCTTATCATCATGACCCCCATTTTGAGATTGTTGGCCTTGTTTCACCAGGAAAAAGTAAAGAAGTCCTCAATAATAAATTGGGCGGAATGTATCCACTATTTGATGATTTTTACGCTGCGCTTCAAGCTACCAAACCGCAGGCGGTTTGTATCTCGACCTATCCTGATACCCACGAAGCATATGCCATTGCCGCAATGGAAGCAGGTGCTCATGTGTTTATTGAAAAACCTGTGGCAGACACGGTAGAAGGAGCAGAAAATGTGGTGAAAAAAGCACAAGAAACAGGCAAAAAACTGGTGGTTGGTTATATTTTACGTCATCACCCATCATGGATGAAATTCATTGAAATAGCCCATCAATTGGGTAAACCATTAGTCATGCGTATGAACCTGAATCAACAGAGTCATGGTTTCATGTGGGATGTGCATCGCAATTTAATGAAAAGTCTGAGCCCAATTGTCGATTGTGGCGTCCATTATATTGATGTCATGTGTCAAATGACACGCTCAAAACCCATAAAAGTTGCAGCGATTGGTGCTCGTTTAACAGAAGATATTCCTTCAGAGAATTATAATTATGGGCAGCTTCAAATTCATTTTGAAGATGGATCTGTGGGTTGGTATGAAGCAGGCTGGGGACCCATGATTTCTCAAACAGCATATTTTGTAAAAGATGTAATTGGACCCAAAGGATGTGTATCCATTGTTGCACAAAACGCATCTTCTGAAGGAAAATCAGATGATGTTGATTCGCATACAAAAACAGAGTCACTGCGTTGGCATCATGCAGACATCAATTCAAAAAATGAATTTACACAAGAAGATACCTGGGTAAATATGACCGACGAACCTGGTCACCAGGAATTATGTGATCGCGAACAAGCTTACTTCCTCAAAGCTATTCAAGAAAATATCGATCTGACTGATCACATGGACGATGCCGTTAACAGCCTTCGCATTGCCTTCGCATGCGATGAATCTGTTAGAACGGGTGGGATGATTAGTTTGTGAGAGTTAGTGGGTTATGGGTTACAAATACTTCCCAATCCACTCCATCACTTCTTTGTAATGAAATCTTGAATTCTCGGGTTTTAAAATCCAGTGATTTTCTTCAGGGAATACGATTAATTTTGCTGGAATTTTTAATCGTTGGGTGATACTCCAACTGGTTAAGGTATTATTGATTGGCACACGGAAGTCGTTTTCCCCTACAGTGTACAAAATTGGCGTTTTAAAATTCGCAGCAAATCGCATGGGGTTTTGCTCTTTCCATGTTTTTGTTGGCACCCAAGGGGCTCCCCCGTTCATCAATTCTCTACCCCAAATTACATCGGATGTACCCCATTGCTCCTCGGAGTTCATCAAACCAGCATGAGAAACTAAACATTTAAAATGGGTAGTAGTGGCTTGCATCCAATTGGCAAGGTGTCCACCATAACTTGCCCCTCCGGCCGCTTGTCTATTGGCATCGATGAAATTAAATCGCTTAATTGCATCTTTGGCCGCATCAAGTATTTCTTGACCCGGACCTTTAAAAGGATCTAATTGAATATCTTGTGCAAACTTTTCCCCATAGCCCACTGAACCTGTATAATCTGTCATCACAATCACCATTTTGTCCGATGCCAACACATATGGATTCCAACGATAGCCAAAACTATCTTTAAAGGAACTTGCCGGACCACCATGCATCAACACAAACAGCGGATATTTTTTAGTTGGATCAAAATGAGCTGGCTTTATCAGAACAGAACGAATATTTTTTCCTCGAGATACTGTCCAAAACTCCTCTGGTCTTGCCAAATCCAATTTTGTCAAACTTGCATCATTTGCCTTTGATAAGGCAGAGATTTTATGACTTTGGGTGTTAAATGTATAAACTTCCAATGGTGCATTTACTTTTTCAAAATTATATGCTATTTGATCTCCAGCTTCATTTACAGAAATTGCAGGTAAAGCTCCTAAATTTGCCCCTAATACATGCTGAACCTCTCCCTTTTCCCAATCAATTTTCACCAATTTATCATATCCTTTGTCCTCGATACTTAATAATAATCCATGTGGGATAACTTCAAGTGCATTGATAGGACGATCTAAATTTGCTGCCAATTCGATTCGATTAGACATAGATGGGAAGTTAAACCGATACAAATGACTCCCGTAGTAAACTTTATTGCTCTTCGCATTCCCAATTCCTACTAAATAGTTACCATCACGTGAAAACTTGATTTGAGAATAATCCAATTCATCAGTTACCAATAATCGTTCTACTGCCCTACCACTTAATGCAATGGAATATATTTTATAGCTTGGATTTTGGAAAGCCGCAGTTGTTAAATCAGTAGATGCTGTAAAAACTACATCTTTTTGATTTGGAGAAAATTCATAAGCACCTATACCAAATCCCTGCTCTTTAACCAAATCACAAGCAGCAAATAAGTTTTGCACTTTCTGGGTTTTTAAATCCAAGGTAAACAAATGACTTTGCTTTTCATCTAACCATTGGTCAAAATACCTAATTGGAAAAGTGGTGTACACCCTTGCCTTATATTTTACTTTCTTTTTTTCATCCGCTATTTTTTTACTCAAAGAATCCGTAAAGGCAGATGGATATACTTTGGATTGAAAAAGAATGACATCGCCTGAAACATTTATTTTGGGACCAGCAATACCAGTGGACAAATTGGTCAAGCGTTCTGCCTCACCACCCATTTCCAAGGATAAACGATATAATTGTGCAGCTTCGTCTCCCTCACGTTTGGCAACAAAAAAAATCTTTTTTCCATCGGGATGCCAAAAGTAATCTGACTCCGCCGTTTTTGAATTGGTGATTTTCCTGGGCTTTTCTGTACCGTCTACTTTTGTCAAATAAAGATCAGAGGTATTCTCCTCTGTATTGTATGTCGATTTTCCTTGCGAATATATTACCCACTGTCCATCTGGACTTATTTTGGGAGCACCCACTCGCCAAAAATTGATCATATCCTCATGAGAAAAAATTTTTAGCTGTTTATCTTGTCCATAGACCACTTGTGTAAAAAGTATAAAACACAAGATGAAGTGTTTAAAATTTTTCATAGATTTAAGTTTGTTTGAACCTTTAATTTATCATCAACAAATTTAAAAATGAAAAAAGTACTCTTATTTTTTTTAACAATCGGTGTTTCTTCGCATTTTTCGAACGCTCAAAGTCCTGCAAAATTCATCGACAGAGCCAACATGAATCTTTCTGTAAAGCCAGGAGATGATTTTGTAGAATATTCCAATGGTATTTGGACCAAAAATAATCCGATCCCTGCAAAAGAAACTCGTTGGGGAAGTTTTAATCAGCTTCGCGATTTTAACATCAATGCAGTTAAATCCATTTTAGAAAAATCACTGCAGCACAAAAATCATTATGCAGCTGGTTCTGTAGAAAAACGCGTAGCCGATTTTTATGCTGCCGCAATGGATTCTATGACAATTGAAAAGTTGGGCTATGAGCCGATAAAACCAGATTTAGAAAAAATTGCAGCCATCACTTCAAAAAATGAAATTTACCAACAGATTGCCTCTTTTAAAGTACAAGGATTAGGTTCTCCATTTTATGGATTTTATGTGGGTCAGGATCGAAAAAACATCCATAACATGGTGCCTCAATTGAGTCAAGGTGGAACCTCCTTACCCGATAGAGATTATTACTTAAAATCTGATGCAAGAAGTTTAAAAATTCAAGAAGCATTTAAAAATTATATCAAGACTTTATTTTCCTTAACAGGAAGCAGCAATGAAATGGCTGTCAAAAATGCTGAAACAATTTTTAGTATTGAAAAAAAATTAGCACAAGCGCAAATGTCACGCGTAGAAATGCGTGATCCTTACAAAACCTATAATAAACTTGCATGGAACGATTTTCAAAAGTCAACGCCAGGATTAGATTGGAATAATCAATTTGCAATTTTTGGCGTTTCTAGTCCTGATTCCATTTTAGTTTCAGCTCCAAAATTCTTTGAAGAAACTGCAAAAATTATCGAACAATCTCCACTAGAAGACTTGAAAGTTTATTTATGTTGGAATATTTTAAAGGGTTCTGCTTCGTTTTTAAGTAGTCCATTTACAAAAGCTTCTTTTGCCTATTCACAAGTATTGACCGGACAAAAAGTACAAACTCCTCGTTGGCAAAGAATGTCTTCTCTGACAGATGGCGTCATAGGTGAATTATTAGGTCAAATGTATGTGAAAGAATATTTCAAGCCAGAGGCGAAGGCCAGAATGGTTGAATTAGTAGCCAATCTTAGAAAGGCCTTCGAAATCCGTATCAAAAACTTAGATTGGATGAGCGACGCTACCAAACAAAAAGCCTTAGATAAATTACATGCATTTACGCCAAAAATCGGATATCCAGATCAATGGAAAAACTATGATGGACTAGAAATCACCGATACTTCTTTCTTGCAAAATATTAAAAACGCTTCCAAGTGGTCATTCAAAGATAATATTGCGCAGTTAGGTAAACCTGTTGACAGAACCAAATGGGGAATGACTCCTCCTACTGTAAACGCATATTATTCGCCGGTTATGAACGAAATCGTATTTCCTGCAGGTATCCTACAATTCCCATTCTTTGACCCAAATGCTGACGATGCCGTCAATTATGGTGGAATTGGTGGGGTAATTGGACATGAGATGTCGCATGGCTTTGATGATTCGGGTTCTCAGTACGATAAAGACGGTACCTTGAGAAATTGGTGGACCAAAGAAGATTTGGAAAAATTTAAAGCAAAAACTGCCTTATTAGGTGCGCAATTTGATGCCTATACGATTTTGGATACCCTTCACGTGAATGGAAAATTAACCATGGGTGAAAACATCGGCGATTTAGGAGGATTAAACGTAGCCTATGAAGCTTTCAAAATGACCGAGCAAGGAAAATCAAAGAAAAAAATTGACGGATTTACACCTGATCAGCGATTCTTCCTAGCATGGGCACAAGTTTGGAGAGGCAGTTCAAGACCAGAAACTGCTGCCCAATTGGTACAGACAGACCCCCACTCTCCTGCAGAATTCCGCACGATTGGTGCTCCGGTTAATATGGATGAATGGTACAAGGCGTTCAACATAAAACCGGGAGACAAATTATACAAAAAACCGGAAGACCGAATTAAGATCTGGTAATCCATACAACAAAAACCCCGATTCATTCGGGGTTTTTTATTGAATTTTATTGTATTTTTACAAGAATAATCAAATTAGCCTTCATTTTAAGTTATGTATCATTTTACATCTGTTCAGGACGCCATCGATTTACCTGCATTGGTAAACCAAGCCCTGCAATTAAAAAAAGAACCTAATGCTTTTAGAGAATTAGGTAAAAACAAAACCATCGGTTTGTTATTTTTTAATTCTAGCTTGCGTACCCGACTATCGACTCATAAGGCCGCACAGCAATTAGGAATGGATGTGATGGTCATGAATGTTGGCGCAGATTCGTGGCAATTGGAAATGAACGAGGGTGTTATTATGAATGGCGATAAAGCAGAGCACGTGGCAGAAGCTGCTGCTGTGATTGGACAATATTGTGATATCGTTGGTGTTAGAAGTTTTCCTGGATTGGTTGACAGAACATTTGATTATTCTGAACAAGTTTTGAATCAATTCATCAAGTATACAGGGAAACCAATCATCAGTTTGGAGTCGGCCACAAGGCATCCCTTACAATCTTTAACGGATTTAATTACTATTACGGAACATAAAAAGGTAGATCGCCCAAAGGTTGTTTTAACATGGGCTCCTCATGTAAAAGCATTACCACAGTGCGTTCCAAACTCCTTTGCAGAATGGATGAATCAAGCGGATGTGGATTTCACCATCGCGCATCCAAAGGGATATGAATTAGCACCAGAATTTTCTGGAAATGCAAAAATCACCCATGATCCAAAAGAGGCCTTTGAAGGCGCAGATTTTATTTATGCTAAAAACTGGTCTTCATATGAAGAATATGGTAAAATTTTAAGCTCAGACCCTGCTTGGATGGTCAGCGCTGAAAAAATGAAATTAACAAACAATGCAAAATTCATGCATTGTTTACCCGTTCGAAGAAATGTGGTAGTTGAAGATGCGGTGATTGATTCGCCCAATTCCATCGTCATTCAACAAGCGGGAAATAGAGTATGGGCTGCGCAAGCTGTAATTAAATCCATTTTAGAATCCCTTTAAGATGAGTAAGACGAAACTAAAGGTCATAAAAATTGGAGGAAATATCATCGATAATCCGTCTAAATTGGAACAATTTCTAACAAACTTGTCCCAATTAAAGGAAAAATTTGTACTGATTCATGGTGGGGGAAAAATTGCAACTGAAATGTCAAAATCCATGGGTTTAGAAGCTCAAATGATCAATGGCAGAAGAGTAACAGATGAGGCAACCTTGAAAATTGTAACGATGGTCTACGCCGGTTGGATCAACAAAAATATAGTAGCCCAATTACAATCAAAAGGAATTAATGCCTTAGGCTTAACCGGACCAGATGGTCAAATTGTACTCAGTAAAAAGCGTAATCCAGAACCCATCAATTATGGCTGGGTAGGTGATATCATTGAAGTTAAAAGTGAAAAGTTGAAAGTCTTTATAGAAAATGGATTCAACCCAATCATCGCACCTATTACTGCAGATTTGGAAGGGAATCTATTGAATACCAATGCGGATACCATGGCACAGGCAATTGCCATTGGTTTAAGTCCATTTTATGAGGTTGAACTCTCCTACTGCTTTGAAAAACCAGGCGTACTAATGAATGCAAATGACGACGATTCGGTGATTTCTCAAATCAATGAAACCTATTTCATGGAACTCAAAGAAAAAGGAATCGTCAACGAGGGGATGATCCCAAAATTGGAAAATGCTTTAAAAGCTATTTCTGAAGGAGTAAA
>JBEGQV010000268.1:0-2911 GCA_041180785.1 Bacteroidota bacterium
TTCAGACGTGTGCTCTTCCGATCTAAATCTCAACGCAAAAGGTACTGAACCTGTACTATATTTTTACAGAAGGCCTAGCCACCTTAAACTTATTGAGTGAATCGGGGAAGCGAATGTGTACCGTTTTGGAAAACATTCAATGTGGGGAGGCAATAGACAATGCCAAAGATGGCTTGTTGGCACGTTTCTTTGAAATACCGGGAGTAAAAAAACCACTGATGTGGGTAAGAGGGCACCAGCCTTTCTATTCACCAAATGGTTTTAGATCAAATGCTTTGTTAAATGAAGGTCCTATGCCTGAAATTGGCATGGATTTTTCGGGACCATGGAATGCTGGAGAATTCAATAAATACTGGCACCGAAAGGGGAGCAATTCCTTTAAAAGATATGTGAAGGGATTTGTGACCAAAGAAAAAAACCTGGAGCTACAAAAAGCCTTGGAAACGATGCCAACAAATGAGCAACACCAAATTTATGTGGGTAATGTGGCTCATTTAAAAAGCAAGTTGGGGCCGAATGACAGAATTGTTATGAAAAAAAGTTTGGCTGAGAAGCTAAACTGGAAGGATGAACGAGTGATTTATTGGAATAAAATCACGTATTCTCATTACTGTTTTTGGTTATGGCATACTGCTACCGAAATGGTAGAAAAAATGAATGCAAAAATACCGGAGTTTGGTTTTACAGGAGTGGGTACACTGTATGTGGTGCCTGAAACTACCGAAGATCAAGGAGGTTTGTTTTTAGCTGCCTTGGAGGAATTACCCTATCAAACAGTAGCCTGTTTTTATCGCCCCTTCGAAGCATATTATACCATTCAAGAAAAAAATAAATTAATCGCTTAACTAAATAAATATCGTGAACACAAAAAACTTAAACGAAAGAGCGGAGTTAGTTACCAAAGTAATTTTAGCTACCGAAGAATTGTACCACCAAGGTGGTTTGACAAATGGACAATTGGGTTTATTACAAACCTTAATTGGTGCCGCAATTTGGTACTTACCCAATGACAACAAAATGTTGTTTACTGGTAAGGTTTCTAAAGCTTTGTTAGAAGCTTTAGAAAGTGGAAAAACTGAGGTGAAGGCAACCGAAGAACATTATTTGCCGAGAAAAATTTCGGCAGCAAAGTTGTACGAAAAACATGTGGCTGATTTGAAAAATGACCCAGAAAATGCCTTGAAAGCGCTTTACTTGGAACAGTTTGGAAAATTTAACTTGGTCCTTAAAAAGGAAAATGACCAATTGAAAAAACACCAAAAAATTGAAGTGTTTGAAAACCCTGAAACTGCATATGCTAAGGCTGGTATTGAATTAGTAGACTTAACACCAGCAATGGTTGCTAAGCACAATATTTTTAAAAAATACGTAAATAACTAAATATTATATTTAAAAAAACTATGACGTTAATCGCTCAAGGGAAATACACCCACCATGTGGCTGCCCCAATTGTTGAAAAATTTTCAGAAGTACAATTAGACGTGCTTTGGTACTTGATGAACTTGACGAACATTCATCGCATCCACAGCAAGGAAGCATTTCGTGAGTTTTTGATCCGCTATTTGCTTATTGTGGACAAACCTTTAACGGATAAGGCGAATGAATTTATCGATGAAGGAATTTTAATTGATGGTGTTTTTGAAAACAACTATTTTAGTTTTTCTGCGAAAAACTTAGTGGAGTTAGTCGGATTTGAATCGAGCAACTATTTGTATAACATCGATGGTTCTTTACAAGATTTCGTTGCAAAATTTAGCTATAAAAAACCGAACATGGTTTTAGAAGCCGATGGAAAAGATGAAGATGGAAAACCTAAATTCAATATTTCTCAAGACATGTTTGCCTATGCGCTCATGGGTATTAAAACAATTTGCTTGATCGATTACCTGCATCTGTCATTCAGAGAAAATCTGAAGGATCTTAGTCCGGAATACATCGCTTCAGTAGAAAAATTTGTGGATTATGTGATGGAAACCATTCCTGCAGAAACCTTTGACAATATGGTGAAGGAACACCCGGATTTGTTAGAATTCCGTGAGCGACATGTGAAATCTGAGGACATCTATTTTGATCCGTATTCTTTACCGCAGGAAACCTTGCGTAGTATTTTGGAAATGATTGTAGATGAAAGAGAGTTAGAATACCTTGCTGCCGAACCCGTGATCAATGAAGTAATGGCAGATGAATGTGGGTACAAATGGCATATGTCGCATATTGTTTTTGCGGTAGGAGTAAAGTGGGGATTGATTGAATTGTCGAACCATCCCTTTTCTCTACACTTTGGAGTAGACCCGTTGTTCCACATCGAATATGATGACATGTTGGGACCTGATTGCGAATTATATGCTACCCAAGAAATTTACGATTGGTGGAAAATGAAGGACTGGGCGCATTTACTGCCAGAAAAATATTAGTGTGTTTGATTATTTCATAATCATTTTGTTTTAGTTTAAACAATTAGTTGGGCCCTTTTTAAGGGCCTAAACTTTTTAATCAAGGTCTCATGAAAAACTATTTTAAATACATAGCTGTAGCCATATTAATTCCTTTTTATAAAAAAACCATAGTCATTGGAATGATCCTAGTCGGGGCGTTGTTTTTTCCAGAGGCTTCTCAGATCCTCCGACATTATTGTTTTGGCGATGGTTCAAATTTATACTTACGGTCTGACTACATCCAACAATCGCCTGTTATTAAAAAGCACCTCCGCCATCTAAAAGAAGGAAAAATGCACAAAGTGGGCATGCACCAATGGGAAGATTGGCGCTTGGCTTATGCACTGAATCCTTTCCAAATGATTCGAAAAAAGAACAAAATCATTGTTCAACAGTATATCAAATTTGATCAAAGTAATGATGTGTTGACTTGGTTTGGCCCCATTCCTTTACCCGACAACATTGTACATACGTTT
>JBEGQV010000269.1:0-2992 GCA_041180785.1 Bacteroidota bacterium
TTTATATGATGCCCCCTTGTTGCTTTTTGTCAAAGGCAATGGGAATTTGAATCATAATAGGCTATTGTCCGTTGTGGGAACACGAAAAGCTACCGATTATGGAAAGCAAGTTTGTGAACAAATTGCCTATGAAAGCAGGCATTCAGGTGTTCATTTTATCAGTGGTTTGGCGTATGGTATTGATGCAGCTATTCACCAGGCATGTTTAGACCAACAGGTTCCAAATTTTGCGGTAATGGCCAGTGGTTTTGACTATATTTATCCCTATCAGCACAAAAAAATGGCAGGACTAATGTTGGAGCATGGTGCTTGGATTTCTGAACATCCTCCACACGTGAAACCAGATCCACGTTATTTCCCCATGCGAAATCGGATCATAGCAGGTATGTCTGATGCATTGATAGTGGTTGAAGCGGCTAAAACAGGAGGAGCTTTAATAACAGCTGAATTTGCAAATAATTATCATCGAGAAGTGTTTGCAGTTCCAGGAATGATTCAGAAACCTTATTCTCTGGGCTGTAACGAATTGATTTTAGATAATAAGGCGGTTTTATATACTTCTTTTGAACAAGTAATAAGTCATTTACAATGGAAAAATGCTGAAAAGGGCATACAAAAACGATTAGACCTTGATTTTAGTCGATTTTCACAAAACGAATCAGCGATATTGTCGGCATTACACCAATTAGGTGATTTATCAATGGAAGAACTAGCCTGGAAAACGGGTATCACCCTAAAAGAAATTGCCTTAATCACCATTAATTTAGAATTTTCTGGGATGATTAAGGCAATAGCAGGTAACCGGTATCGGTTACATTAAATTTCTTTCTTCCATTCAGATGGATTTACACGCCAATCTTGTAAAGTGACCAATTGGGGCTCTGTGACATAATTTAATTTTACAGCCTCTTCAATTAATACATCGTAATTACTTAAGGTGTAAAAAGGTATATTTTTGCTTTTGAAATTATCGGTTGCAAGTTGGAATCCATAAGAAAATATAGCAACCATTCCTAGTACCTCCGCGCCTTCGTTGATCAATGCTTCTGCGGCTTTCAACGAACTGCCGCCTGTTGAAATTAAATCTTCAATTAAAACTACTTTTTGACCCTTTGAAATCTTTCCTTCTATTTGATTTCCCATGCCATGTTTTTTAGGTTCTGGACGAACATAACAAAAAGGTAGATCTAAATAATCGGCTACTAAAGCTCCTTGTGCAATGCCTGCCGTTGCTACTCCCGCAATAATTTCTACTTCTGGGAAGTAGGCTTTTACTGCAGCAGAAAGGGCATTTTTTATATGAGTTCTTACTTCAGGAAAAGATAATGAAATGCGATTATCACAATAAATAGGTGAATTCCATCCAGATGCCCATTTGAAGGGTTGATTGGGTCTTAATTGAATGGCTTGTACTTTTAAGAGATGTTGAGCAACTTCTTGCTGTATGCTTATATTTTCCATGAATTTAATTTATGATCACTTTACACAAATTTAAAATATAATATCTGCATTTCTCAAAAGATTTCTATTTTTGCCATGAAATAAATGTAAATAATGGTAATTTTTATTGACGATCGACCAATTCGAATCCTAAAAAAATCAAAAGCGAAATCCTTGCAACAAGATGAAGATTTTGATTTAATCGTCGATACAAGATTGCAGAGTATTAAAGTAGAAAAATTTACGGGCCATACCTGCTTGTTAAATGTCTCTACCGCTCAAATTGAAAAAATTCTTAGAAACCTTCATGAAAAATCGGATTTAACTTTTCACTCACTGTATATCATTGCAGATGACAAGAAAGCGGCTAAAGAAAAAATTAAAAATATTTATGCCTTAGTGGAAGCTGCAGGAGGTGTAGTGTTAAATAAAAACAAAGATGTTTTGATGATTTTCCGATTGGGTAAGTGGGATTTGCCAAAAGGGAAATTGGAAAAAGGGGAAAAATTTACAACAGCAGCTGTGCGTGAGGTAGAAGAGGAATGTAATGTTCAATCAAATTTGTCAGAGAAAATCTGTACAACGTATCATACGTACACCCACAAAAATCAATTGGTGTTGAAAAAAACCAAATGGTTTTTAATGCAAGAAAAGGGTGAGAATACTTTATCTGCCCAAAAAGAAGAGGGAATCGAAAAGGTAGAGTGGCAATCCGTTCAACAACTCAATAAAAGTTTAACGAATACCTATTCGTCTATTCGATACGTGATTCAGAATTATAAATTAATCAATTAGTTTGTAGGGAAGATATTGGTCTACGGGACTTCCATATTTATGTAAGTCACGTATGATCGTCGAACTGATAGGAGCCAAATGGGGGGAGGTAATCAAAAAGATTGTCTCTAACTCACCATTGATGTGTCTATTTACCTGAGAAATCGAGTTTTCATATTCAAAATCCGTTGTATTGCGTAAACCCCTTAAGATATATTTTGCCCCAACTTTTTTGGCCACATTGGCTGTTAAATCTTGATAAGAAATGACACGAACCGGTTTGCCTTCAAACGTCTGCTCAATGTATTTTTTCATTTGTTCCAATTCGAAGTAGCGCTTTTTATTGGAATTGTGTCCAATACCAACGACAATTTCATCAAACAAACCAATGGCACGCAAGACGATGTCTTCATGTCCTTTCGTAAATGGATCAAATGAACCTGGAAAAAATGCAATTTTAGGCTTGTTCATGAGCGATAGGGAAGGGAATAGAAAGTCCTATTAATTCAGTTTTGAATTTTTGATCAAGTAATCGTTTTCCTTGAATGGAAAACGTATCGTTTGTCCAAACGAAATCAAAGGATTCACGGATGGAATGTAAATAAAAAGCTAATTCAATGGCATCTTTACAAGGATAGACATTTGCAATTTGTAACCTTCCATTTTTACGTAAAATCACAAAAGCTGATTTGTTTTCAATCCAAACATGCATTTGGTTTCGTAAAAATTTTGAGGTTTGTATCAGTAGATTACCTAAAAAATGTTTGTAATGAAAGGT
>JBEGQV010000270.1:0-17130 GCA_041180785.1 Bacteroidota bacterium
AAGGAGAAACGGTCAATCATGTATTGACGGAGGTCATACAACAGGTAGATCTCAAAGGATTCCATGAAATTATACCTGGATTTGATGATATTTTTATTGAAGTAGTCAACCAAACCAAAGCCTAAACCAAATGCATAAAATACTACTCATTATTCAGCGCGAATATTTTACACGGATTCAAAAGAAATCATTTTGGATCGCATCGATTCTTGCACCTTTATTAATTACAGCTATTTATGCAGTGCCCATCTGGTTGGCTACTCGTGATAGGGAAATTAAAAAAATTGAAATTTTAGACCAAAGTGGATTGTTTGATCAACATAGTTTATCGAGCAAAGAGGTGCAGTTTACGCTGGTAAAAGGGGATGAAGAACAACTTAAAAAAACCTTTTTTGCGTCCGATTTTACAGCTTTTCTGGTGGTACCAAAAGAGATTTTGGCTCAGCCAAAAACACTAAAAATTTATGCAGAAAAAAACATCAGTATTGTTTTGCAAAACGAAATTGAACAGATAATTCAAGCCCGATTACGTAAAGAATTATTGGCTCAAGCAGGTATTCAAAAAGAAGCGTTTGAAAAAACACAAGTGGATGTATCGAGTGATACGATTATTTTATCCAAAGAAGGGGATGAGAAAGCCTCTAATTCGGGTGGAATTATGGTATTGGCGGGTATTTTGGGGATGATTTTATACATTACCGTCTTGATTTATGGCTCTCAGGTGATGAATGGTGTGATTGAAGAAAAAAGTAATCGGATCATAGAGGTGATGATTTCTTCTGTGAAGCCAATTCAATTAATGCTTGGGAAAATTATAGGTGTTGGATTAGTGGGCTTAACCCAGTTTATGCTTTGGGCCTTATTAACTTTTTCGTTTTCCAATGTTGCAAAATCCATTTATGGGAAAGATCTTAACAAAGTAACTTCAACTCAAATGGCAAAAAATGTTATCCCAGAGCAAGGAAAAGAACTGAAAACTACCCAAGGAAATGCAGATATGGATGCCTTTCAAGTGATGGATGAAGTAAAGAACTCCGTGAATATTCCGATGCTCATTGGCTGCTTTTTGTTTTTCTATTTCTTCGGATATCTCTTGTATAGTTCCTTGTTTGCGGCAATCGGTTCTGCAGTTGAATCTGCTGCGGAAGCGCAGCAATTTACCTTTCCAGTCACAATTCCCATCATTTTATCCTTTGTCTTGGCTCAATATACGATTCAAGATCCAAGTAGCACCGTTGCATTTTGGGCAAGTATCATTCCATTTACGAGTCCCATCAACATGATTGTCCGATTACCCTATGGCGTTCCAATGAGTGAATTATTTCTTTCCATGGCACTATTGGTGATGGGATTCTTTGGTACTGCAGCTTTATCTGCACGTATTTACCGCGTTGGAATCTTGATGTATGGTAAAAAAATGTCTTGGAAAGAACTCGGAAAATGGTTGTTTTATAAAAATTAAATAGTTAGCCAACTATCTAATTTATCTGTATCAAATCCCGCAAGATAACGACCATTTTTTTCAAAAATGGGACGTTTGATGGCGGAAGTTTTTTCCAAGAGAAAAGATTTAAGGGTATCTGGGGTATTGAGCGACCCTTTTACCTCATCATTTAACTGTTTATACGTACTTCCTTGTTTATTTAAAACAATTTCAGCACCCAAATGGTCTAAAAACGCTTCTAATTGAGGGATTGAAAGTCCTTTTTTCTTATAATCATGGAATTCAAAAGGTATGTTATTTGCTTGTAAATAATCAAACGCTTTTTTCATGGTATTGCAGTTCGGAATTCCGTATACTTTCAACATAATTTTTAAATTTTAATGGGGTAAATACTGAATTTGGTCGTAATTTTGTAAACGTACAAAATTAATAGAAAACAAACTTTATGGAGTATAGAATTGAAAAAGATACGATGGGGAAGGTGCAAGTGCCTGCTCACGTATATTGGGGTGCTCAAACACAACGTTCGATTGAAAATTTCCCAATCGCTCAAGATATTAATAAAATGCCCAAGGAGATCATCAAGGCATTTGCATACCTAAAAAAGGCGGCTGCAATCACTAATTTTGAGGCGGGTGTATTGGACGAAGCCAAAAAGGATTTGATTGCTAACGTTTGTGATGAGATTTTAGCAGGTGAATTGGCCGATCAGTTTCCATTAGTAGTTTGGCAAACAGGTTCAGGTACGCAATCAAACATGAATTGTAATGAGGTAATTGCTTACCGTGCGCATGTATTAAATGGGGGGAATTTGTTAGATGAAACCAAATTTGTGCATCCGAACGATGATGTGAACAAATCGCAATCTTCAAACGATACGTTTCCAACGGCCATGCACATTGCGGCTTATAAAATTTTAATGGAAACGACTATTCCGGGCATTACCAAATTGCGTGATACCCTTGCTGCTAAAGCAAAAGCTTTCAAAAATGTGGTTAAAATTGGTAGAACGCATTTCATGGATGCAACTCCCTTAACCTTGGGACAAGAATTTTCAGGCTATGTTTCTCAATTAAATCATGGATTAAAGGCCATCCATAACACCCTAGAACATCTTTCGGAGTTAGCCTTAGGAGGCACTGCTGTTGGAACAGGAATTAATACGCCAAAGGGGTATGATGTCAATGTAGCTAAGCATATTGCTGCTTTAACCGGTTTGCCATTCCGTACAGCTGAAAATAAATTCGAAGCCTTAGCTGCTCACGATGCAATTGTAGAGGCCCATGGAGCTTTAAAAACTGTTGCAGTGAGCTTGATGAAGATTGGTAACGACATTCGTATGCTTTCTTCAGGTCCACGTTCGGGTATTGGTGAGATTTTTATCCCAGACAACGAACCAGGATCATCTATTATGCCAGGAAAGGTAAATCCTACACAATGTGAGGCTATGACGATGGTAGCAGCTCAAGTAATGGGAAATGATGTGGCGATTAATATTGGTGGGTCAAACGGACATTTTGAATTAAATGTGTTCAAACCTGTGATGATTTACAATTTCCTACACTCTGCTCGATTAATCGGAGATGTTTGTGTGGCTTTTAACGATAAGTGTGCTGTCGGTATCGAGCCGTTGTATGATAACATTACCAAGCACGTAAACAACTCCTTGATGTTGGTTACTGCTTTGAATACAAAGATAGGATACTATAAAGCAGCTGAGATTGCGCAAACTGCACATAAGAATGGATCTACATTAAAGGAGACTGCTATTGCCTTAGGGTATTTAACTGCCGAAGAATTCGATGAATGGGTTCGTCCTGAGAATATGGTAGGAGAAATTAATTTATAAAAGGTACAGCATAATCGATTCTCATCGATTGTCAACCAAAAGGGCTTAAATCGTCGATTTAAGCCCTTTTTTTATATTAAATGAGCTCTCGGAGCTCTAATGAGTAAAATCCGTTCGGAAAAGGGAAGGATTGGGCAATTTTCTGCGCCTCTTCGAAATTTGGTAAAATCAGCGTCAACATTTGACTGATTTCTCCGCCATCTATCATATTGGAAATCCGATTTTCTATCAAGCCACTTTGTGTGCTGACCTGTTGCTGACTTCCCAACTTCTGAAAAAGCATATCCTGGTAAGTCGACTTCAGGGACTTCAACCATTCTCTGATTTTTTCTAATTCAAGGTCCGATGCCAGAACTTCCTCTGTCGAAATTCCCTTTACGGGTCCGCGAATGATGAAAACAAATCGTTGCATAAAAATTGTATTTTTCTAATATTAGAACTCGCTTTGAAATTTGTCAAAAGTAGGTTCTTTTTTTGCCGGTCGGGGAGTGTTTGTGCGCTCCGAACGCTCTGGCTTCACTTTTACTTTTGCAGGAACAAAGGCTTCTAACCAGTCTTCTAGTTGTTTGAAAGTTTCTTTATTTAGGCTGTAATAAATGAACACACCTTCTCTACGCGTATGAACCAATCCAGCTTCTTTCAATACACTTAAGTGTCGTGAAATCGTTGGCGCCGCATACGTAAACTGCTCAAAAATAGAAGAGGCGGGGAGTTCACCAACTGTTAAAAGATCTAATATCTTTTTTCTTGATTCATCTCCAATGGCCTTTGTTATTAATTCAATAGACATAGTTATTTATCTATTTAGCTAAGATAGGAAAAAATAATTATAAATTATGAATGATAGGTTATAAGTTTTGAATGATGTGTTATGAGTGATGAGTTATGGGTTATGAAATGTTTCTAAGCTTGACGCAGGATGTGGTGTTGGATGATTTTATTTGAATCTGACACATATTTGCTTTTTAAGCTAATTAATAAAACAATAAATTAGCACAATTGCGAAATAATAAATATTTAATTAGCTAAATAGATAAATATGTGTCTGTATACAAAAAAAGCCTGAATTGTATTTCAGACTTATTATTTAAAAAAACTAATAGAAGCATTAATTATCTTTACTCATAACCCATAACCCATAACCCATAACTCATAACTCATAACTCATAACTCATAACCTTACTCCCTCACATACACTCTCTTCACCCGATCACTGATGCCAGTCATGATTTCGTATGCAATGGTTTCAGCAGATTTTGCTAGTTCTGAAATTTGTACTTTTCCGCCAAAGGCAATGGCGGTGTCGCCCTCTTTTACGTGCGGTAAATTAGTTATATCTACCATGCACATGTCCATACAAATTGCGCCAACAGTTGGACATAATTCACCGTTTATTTCGAATATTCCTTTTCCCATTCCTAATTTTCTGGAATATCCATCCGCATAACCTAATGCCAAAGTGGCAATTTTTCCCTCTTTATTAAGTTTGCCACGTCGACCATACCCGATGGTTTCATTTTTTTTCACTGTTTTGATCTGTGAAATATAGGTTTTTAACTTTAAAACGGGTTCTAAGGCACGTTTTTCCTCCTCTTTGTTGCTTATTCCATATAAACTAATGCCAAGTCTGACCATGTCAAATCTTGATTTTGGATGATGTTGAATGGCTGCTGAGTTGGCAATATGCATGATTGGGCTATATCCTAATGCGTTGCTAATGGTTTTCCCTGCCTTTTGGAATAGTCTTATTTGTCGTTCTGTAAATCTATAATGTCGTTCACTTTCAGAGGCAACTAAGTGACTAAGTATGCTCACAATCCACAATTGTGGCATTTGTTGTAATTCATTGCATAAATCCTCTAATTGATCCATATCGAAGCCTAATCGCTTCATTCCTGTATCTATTTTGAGGTGTATTTTGATGTTTTTTCCACTTGTGGTGGAATATTCATCAATGGCTTTCAATAAACTAAAACTGTATATTTCTGGTTCAAGTCCATATTCCGTTAAGACATCAAATTCATTTACCTGTGGATTCATCACCATAATGGGTGTATAAATGCCATTTTTTCGTAATTCAACGCCTTCATCCGTATAGGCAACTGTTAGGTAGTCGATTCCTTGATTTTGTAAAATATTGGCAATTTCTATGGAACCGGCCCCATAGGCAAAGGCTTTCACCATGCCCATTAATCGTGTATTTTGGCCTATACTTTCTTTATAGTATCTTAAATTATGCTGAATAGCGTTTAAATTAATTTCTAATTGGGTACAGTGTGTTTTGCGTTCTAATGCATTACTAATACGCTCAAAATTAAACTTTCTGGCTCCTTTGATTAAAATGGCAGCATCATGTAGTTGATGTAATATCCCTGATTGTAATAGTTCTGTTGTACTTCTATATACATGGATGTTTCCAAACAATTCTTTGTTTTTGAAAATACTTTCACCAACGCCTATTAGTTGAATTCCCTCTATTTTCTTTACTTCTTTTGCAATTTCATGGTATAAATCAACATCTGTTAAGCTCGCTTCCAGTACATCAGAAAAGATAATGACCTTTTGTTTTTTATGCGAATTAACCAGCAAGGGAAGTGCTAGTTTGATACCATCTAAATCATTATTGTATGAATCGTCGATTAATTGATTATTTCGAAGGCCTTCTTTGAGTTCTAAGCGCATCGAAACCGATTTTAATATTCGAAATTGCTGCTGAATTTGTGTTTGAGAAACGCCAAGGAAATGGGCTAAAATTGCACAATGACAGCAATTTTCGATAGATGCTTCGTCGGTAAATGGAACAGTGATGTCTAAAAAACATTCTGTTTGAGCTTGTTTTTTAAATCGTAACTGACAAGCATATTTTTCCATTTTTCGGTGGACATAAATGCCATTTTCAGTATCTTCTGAATTCCAAAAAATATATTCAATACTCGGATTTATTTCCTCTAAAATGGTCTTTATTTGCTGTTTTAATCCATTTTTATCTCGAAAAATAAGGCTTTTTGCATGCGCAAAAAGTTCTAGTTTTTCTTTTAATTTTTCAAATTCTGAACCAAAATTCTGCCCATGTGCTTCTCCAATATTGCTCAAAATACCCCACTGAGGCTTTAAGACTTCTTCCAATCGCTGCATTTCATTTGGCTTGGATATACCTGCCTCAAAAATACCAATTTCATGTTCTTGACGAATGTTCCACACAGATAAGGGAACTCCAATTTGTGAATTAAAACTTTTGGGATTTTTTATAACCTTGAATTTAGCCGCTAAGATTGATCCTAACCACTCTTTGATGGTTGTCTTACCATTCGACCCCGTTACGGCTATAATTGGCAAAGAAAAGCTTTCACGGTGCTTTTTTGCGATGTTTTGTAAGGTATGAATGCAAGAATCAACAATATAAATATCTACACCTGTCCATTTTTCTGCTTTTTTCGACAAATATCCTGACCATGCCACTTTTTCAACCACAAATTCACTTACTCCACGTTTATATAACTGCTCGATGTATTGGTGTCCATCGTGATGCACTCCTTTAATCGCAAAAAAAGCAGTTTCCTTTGGCTCCGTAATTTGTCGACTATCTAAGCTGATTATTTTTGAACGTAGAAAAAGCGGTTCGGAGTTGTGAAGCATACTTTTTAATTGTGGGTTATGGGTTATGACGTTTAAACATTAAATTAGTTAATAATTTAGATAAAATAAAAAAAGTGGAATACGAATATCCCACTTTTTAACTAACTCATAACGCATAACGCATAACTCATAACTCTAATGCTGCCACTCCCGGTAAGACCTTACCTTCCATGTATTCTAATAGGGCACCACCACCAGTTGAAACGTAAGAAACGCGATCTCCGTAACCAGCGTTGTTAACCGCTGAAGCAGAATCACCACCTCCAATTAAGCTAAACGCACCATTTTCTTCTGTTGCTTTTACGACAGCATCAGCAATTGCATTGGTACCAATTGCAAAATTTGGGAATTCAAATACGCCCATTGGACCGTTCCAAAGGATAGTTTTTGATTCACTCACTACTTTCTCAAATAATTTTACTGATTCTGGACCAATGTCTAAACCTTCCCAACCGTCAGGAATTTGTCCGGTTGCAACCGTTTGACGATTTGCATTATTATTAAAATCATCTGCACACACATTATCAACAGGCATATAAATGTTTACACCTTTTGATTTTGCCTTTTCTAACAAAGATTTTGCTAACTCAACTTTATCAGGTTCGCAAATAGATTTTCCAATTTTACCACCTTCCGCTAGGGTAAAGGTATAGGTCATTCCACCTCCAATAATTAAATTATCTACCTTGTCTAGTAAGCGTTCAATGATTAATATTTTGTCAGAAATTTTAGAACCACCCATGATGGCCGTAAACGGACGCTCAGCACCTTCTAAAATTTTCTTAGCATTATCAATTTCAGCCTGCATCACATAGCCACTCACTTTGTCCTGGAAGAATTGTCCAACAACAGCAGTCGATGCATGTGCCCTGTGAGCCGTTCCAAAGGCATCATTTACCCAAACATCACCTAAACGCGCTAATTTCTTCGCAAAATCTACATCACCTTTTTCTTCTTCCTTGTAAAAACGTAAGTTTTCAAGTAACAAAATTTCTCCTGCTTGAAGAGAACTTGCTAATGCAACCGCATCATCACCGATACAATCCGTTGCAAATTTTACATTTACCCCAAATACAATCGATAAAGGAGTTACCAAATGCTTTAAGGAATACTTTTCAGTAGGTCCATCTTTTGGTCGACCCAAGTGCGACATTAAAATCACCGAACCACCATCTTTTAAAATCTTTGTAATGGTTGGAATCGTTGCTTTGATTCGGGTATCATCCGTAATTTCAAAACGATCATTCAATGGTACATTGAAATCCACACGGACTAAGGCTTTTTTGCCTGCAAAATTGTAATTAGATACAGATTGCATAGTAATTTTGTTTCAGGTGATAAATTTAATTCTAACAAATATATAGTAATTTCAGTAAATATTAAAATAATCTAATTTTTGCTTAAATTTAAACGTTAACAACTTAAAAAAGTACAATTTTTTAGAAAAAATGGATAAAATTAAACCAAAAGAACTTCCTGAATACTATTATTGGGATTATTTTGGTTTCATTTTAAATTTTATCAACAAACATTATCTTTCACTTTTAAGCGAAGGTGAATTACATTTTTTGCACCTATATGAGTCACTTTCCTTTGAAGGTCAATGTCTCTTCATCCGTTTAAGTGCACGTAAACCCATCTGGTTTCATCAACAAAAAATTACGTATAATGAAATACATGCGATTGAAAATGCCTTTCAAGAGCTGAAAAGTCATGGGTTCCTTCTACCGATTCATCAGGTTGAAGAAGAACATGTTCAAGATTTGGTGCTGGAATTGAATAAAGATGAACTGTATCAAATGCTCAGGTTTATTTTGCCAGATCAAAAGCCTTCCAAATCAGCCGGCAAAGAAGAGTTAATTCAGTTGGTCAAAGAATTTTCTTCCAATAAATTATTTGAAGCGCTCAAATGCTTATTCCCCGATTTCATTTACCTAAACGTTCAACAGGAATTTGATTTCCTTCAATTCTTGTTTTTTGGTAGTAAATCAAGGGATTTAACTGATTTTGTGGTAAAGGATCTTGGGTATCGACAATTTTTTGACATCAAAGAGGATGAATTTATTCCTTACTTTACAAATAGGGAAGTAGCCCTTGAAAAATGGAAGATTTCGAATTGGAATGAGCGTTTTTTTGAAGAGACCAAAACGACCTTTGATCCTTATTGTTGGATCGATTCTTGGAAGGAAGATATATTACCACTCTTGCCGACTATTAGCGATTTGAGCATTGGATCTTTTGAACGTTCTGTTTTTAATTTAGGTAGGGCTTTGGAGCGTAATGCTTATGTGGAGGAAGCGCTTGAAGTGTATGAATATGGACTTGGTTCCAAATGCTTGGAACGTCGTATCCGGATTTTGGCCAAATTAAAAAGGTCTCAAGAAGCAATTCAATGGGCTAGACTCGGTTTAGAGCTATTTCATCACCCAAATGATCGACATTTTTATGAAGATTATTTGGCTAGAATCCAGCCGGATAAAACCGTTAAACAGGTAACTCAAAAGCTTAAAAAAGCCGAAAGCATTGAAATTATTCAAGATATAAGTCTTTCGGTGGAACAACAAGTTGCTCAGTATTATCATTCATTGGGCTATCAGGCTGTTTTTACGGAAAATACCCTGTGGAAAAATATCATGGGTTTATTAACCTGGGAAATCATCTTCAATGCACAACATCAACAATTTTCCCACCCTTTTCAATATGCACCTACACAATATCGGGTAGAAGGATTTGGCTTGGAAAATTTGAGTCATTTTCATCAAAAATTAAGCCTATTATCTGACCACGAACGTTTGTGGGCTCATTTCGAGTGGATTAAAAGCCAACATGAGGGGACCATGAATCCTTTAATTGATTGGGAATATCTTGACCTTGAGCTGATAAAAGTTTTTTTAGAAAGAACTTCTGTTAAGTCGATCAGTGCAGTTTTTGAACAATTGTGGATTAATATTGCCACACATAGTAAGGGTTTTCCTGATTTAATGGTCTGGAATGACGAGGAATTGTTTTTTGTAGAAGTGAAATCGCCCAACGATCATTTGTCGCCCATTCAGTTTTTTTGGGATGAAGTTTTAAATCATGTGGGTATTCACTCAAAGATTCTTCGCATTAAATGGAAGAAAAACTGATTAAAATTATGTTAAAATAGTTGACAAGTCAGATTTTAATTTATACATTTTCGTATTATTTCACCATTTAAATGTTAAAATTATGAAAGTGCAAGTTCATGCTATACATTTTAGCGCAGATCGTAAGTTGATTGAGGTTATCCAAGAGAAATTGAACAAATTAGACACTTTTTACGACCGTATTACCGGAGGTGATGTGTTTCTTAAAATCGAACAAGGTGAAGGAAAAATCAAGGCAAAAATGCTTGAAATCAAAATTGCCGTTCCTGGTGCTGTGTTGTTTGTGAAAGAAAAAGCAAGGTCTTTCGAAGAGGCTTTGGATTTAGCATTAAATGCAATCGCCGAGCAAATTAAACGGTTTAAAGAAAAAATTATTCAGACCAAAACCCGAACGCGGTTAACATAACAAAAAAAAGGGCTTCTTTTTAGAAGCCCTTTTTTATTATAAGCCGAAGGCTTTTGTTACCTGATCAACATAATCTAATTTTTCCCAGGTAAATAATTCTACTTCTTTGGTTACTTTCTGACCGTTTGGACCTAAGAACTCTTTCTTCACGATTTCATTTTTACGTCCCATGTGTCCGTAAGCAGCAGTCTCTGAATAAATAGGGTTTCTTAATTTCAAACGTTGCTCGATGAAGTAAGGACGCATATCAAAAATAGCCTCCACCTTTCTTGCGATTTCTCCGTCAGTCAAATTAACTTTCGCCGTTCCATAGGTATCAATAAACAATCCGCATGGTTTTGCTACACCAATTGCATATGAAACCTGAACCAACACTTGGTCGCATAATCCGGCTGCCACTAAGTTTTTAGCAATGTGACGTGTTGCATAGGCTGCCGAGCGGTCAACTTTCGAAGGATCTTTTCCCGAAAACGCTCCACCGCCGTGTGCACCTTTTCCTCCATATGTATCCACAATAATCTTACGACCCGTTAAACCAGTATCTCCGTGTGGACCACCAATAACAAATTTTCCAGTCGGATTGATGTGATACGTAATTTGATCGTTGAATAAAGCTTGTAATTCAGGCTTTAGCTTTGCTTTGACGCGAGGAATAACGATTTCAACAATGTCTTTCTTGATTTTAGCCAACATGTCTGCTTCAGAAGCAAAATCATCGTGCTGAGTAGAAACAACAATCGTATCAATACGTTGCGGTTGGTGATCATCCGAATATTCGATGGTTACCTGTGATTTTGCATCTGGACGCAAATAGCCAATTAAATTCGGCTCATTGTTACGGATGTAAGAACACTCTTGTAAAATTTTATGGGCTAAATCCAATGCCAATGGCATGTAATTTTCTGTTTCGCGGGTAGCAAAACCAAACATCATTCCTTGGTCGCCTGCACCTTGCTCTTCTGGATTTTTACGATCTACACCTTGGTTGATATCAGCAGATTGCTCATGAATAGCAGATAAAATGCCGCATGAGTTTGCCTCAAACATATATTCAGCTTTCGTATAACCGATTTTTCTAATGACTTCCCGCGTAATGTTTTGAACATCTAAATACGTTGATGTATTAACCTCTCCAGCTAAAACAACCTGTCCGGTGGTTACTAAGGTCTCACAAGCTACTTTAGAGCTCGGATCAAAAGCCATGAAGTGGTCGATTAATGCATCAGAAATTTGATCTGCTACTTTGTCTGGATGTCCTTCTGAAACGGACTCAGAGGTAAATAAATATGCCATGTATGTTATTGTTAAGCTACAAAATTAATTCTTTTTTAGAATATTAAAAAATGCTGGAAAGCCTGCACGCATGAAAATGAATTTCGGAACTTTCATCATAACTGATAAGTCTTCAGTTGTAGATGTTTCTCCTTGAAGGAATTTTAAGAGGAGGGCTGGCGCATTGTTTTCAAATAATTGTAAGATGATCTCATTTGAATCGACTGTTGGATCTTCCATGACTTCCAAGAAGGTTGCATCTAACCATTTTTTAAAGGTAGGTTTGTAAACTACTTCTTGATCAAAGTTTTTATTTGCAAGATTTTTGACCAGTTCTTGAATGATTTTTTGTGTTTGGTAAAAGCTATAGCCTGTAGAGGATTTTACAAAACCACCTGAAGTGCCAATTTTAATCCATTTCTGATGCAAATTCTGAGGAATATTCACTTCTTTCATTGGAATAACCCCTTCTTCTACTTCTAAAATTCGATAATCATCATCGCCTAAATTGAAATTTGCCAACAAATAATTCTTGATTTTTTCCTCGTAATATTCCTTGTTTTTCAACTCTCCTGAAAAGAGCGTGTGTTCAACCAAAGCCGTATGGGAATTGGTAGGAAGGAAATAGATGAATTCGGCATCCATGCCTTTGGCCAAGCGAAAATCAAATAAATGAGCGATTTCAGGCTTAAATGCTGGGAAATTACTTTCAATGGTCCAACCGACAAAATGTTGCTTTAGTTGGTCTGGATCTTCTTGGTCGTAAGGGAAAGGAGAAATGCTGTCAAACAATTTTTGGGTTGCCAAGTATTTTCCTTTTGAGGTCTCAACCATTGTCCCTAAACCGGCATAATGAATCTCCTCAATGTCTGCTTGTAAAAATTGAAAATTTGGGAAGGCTTTTAAATGATTCTTCACAAATTTATACCAATCTTCACTTCTAATTTTCCGGTATTTATAGGGTGCTATTTCCTCTACTTGCAACTCGGCGTCTCTTCCTTGAATACCAATTTTCGACCACTCTTTTTCACAAATTTTGGAAAAATCATCTTCCTCAGCTGACCAATAACACCAAGTTTTGTCATTATTATTTTTCGCTGAGGCATCAATAATGAGCACATCCAATTTGTTGAGTGAACTATTGGATAAATGATAAGCTAAACTGAGTCCGGCCAGACCACCTCCGGCAATGATAAAATCAAATGAATTTTTATTCCCGGCGTTTTTCATGATTAAATATGTCTTTCTGCGTGATAACTTGAACGAACCAATGCTCCTGATTCCACGTAATCAAATCCTCTTTTGAGCCCTTCTTCTTTGTACATGGCAAACGTATCTGGGTGTATCCACTCAATGACCTCATGGTGCATTTTGGTAGGTTGTAAATATTGACCCAAGGTTAGCACATCTAATCCATGAGCAGCTAAATCGTCCATGGCTTGAAAAACCTCTTCTTTGGTCTCGCCCAATCCGAGCATTAATCCCGTTTTGGTTCTTTTACCAAAATCTTTAGTGCGTTGAATCTGTTCTAAACTTCTTTCGTATTTGGCCTGTGGACGAACATAACGATATAATCTTGACACTGTTTCCATGTTATGCGAAACAACTTCTTGTCCTCCTTCAATCATTCGAATCAGTGCATCCCAATTACCTTTGGTATCAGGAATTAAGGTTTCAATGGTGGTAGCTGGTGATTCTTCCTTCACGGCACGTACCGTTTGGTACCAAATCTCAGCACCTCTGTCTTTTAATTCATCTCTGTTCACTGAAGTAATGACCGCATGTTTTACACCCATCAAGCGAATTGCTTCTGCAACTCTGCGTGGTTCATCTTCATCATATTCGTTAGGTCTGCCGGTAGCTACTGCACAAAAAGTACATGAACGCGTACAGGTATTTCCTAAAATCATAAAAGTTGCCGTTCCTTCTCCCCAGCATTCGCCCATGTTAGGACAATTACCCGACTGACAAATGGTATGTAATTTATATTCATCCACAATTTTGCGCACCTTGGTGTAACTTTCACCAATGGGTAGTTTCACTCGTAACCAATCAGGTTTACGAGTGGAGGACGCTGGATTAATTTGTGGTAATTCAATCATAATCTTTTATTTTTTTCCTAAATGAAAGGTGATATAGGCACTGGAAAATGTATTTCTTCCTGCATTTAAATAAACCATTTCAATGGGTTTGAAATAGGAATCTACTTGAAACCCAAATTCTACAGCAAGATAATTTTGTTTAACAGAGGGAAATTCAATCAATAAACCTGTTTTTGCATGCCATCCGGGCTGAATCGTACTTTCTGATAAGCCATAAAACATACCCGTTGGACCGGCAATATAATAAGTTTGTGATTTTGCATTGTTGTATAAGTCGACCATCTTTAAGGTCTGTGTCTGAGCTGCTCCGTATGGATTTGTAGCCACATTTAAATAATAAGGACTCACCAGGCCGATACTTGGACCTGTTGAAACAATGGCTTTTAAAGAAGCACCATCATCTGGTCCCTTTTTTAACAAAACAAATTCTTTACCAATTGTTGGACGAATCGTGTATAAATAATTGGTTTTGGCATCTTGAATCGAGGTATTACTGCCCGGAAAGGTGTAGGTATATTCTCTGTAATCTTCCGTTTTCAACAAATCAATGCCAATAAAACTTAATCGGTTAGGGTCTTTTCCCCAGGCTTTTTTAAAATTGATGCCGCCAATTAATCCTGCATTGGTATGCGCCTGCAAACCAAAGGTCCAATAGCCATTGCCCGATTTGACAGGAATCGCTTTGGTAGTATTTATTTTGGAAGGACTTTGTTTTGCTTTTGTGGGAGTAGATGTATTGGGTTGTATGGTGGTAGATTTACTTTGCAAAGATCTTCTTTGGGCTTGCGAAAAGTGCATGCTCAACAAAAATACGAACAGTAAAAAGCTACTTTTACCCATTAGGATGCTTGCATTAAAGGTTGAATTTCGTCAAAAGAAATGTCCCAATGACTTTCATGGTAGATGCATTTCCCCTCTTTAATCAATAATACTTGTGGCGATTGATGTTCTACCTCAAATTGTTCTGCCAGGGCAGCGGAAATAGGACGGAAAGCAATTAAGTCCAGATAATACGCCTTTGCTTGGTCTAAATTCCAAGCTCTTTCCAGTCTACTCAAGGCTGTTGATGAAATGGAACAACGGGTGCTGTGCTTAAAAATTAAGATAGGTTCCTGTTTAGAACTTTCAATGATTTCTTCAATTTGCCCAAGATCTGTTAAATTTATCCAATTCATTTTACGTAATTCAGCCAAGTATTTTTCGTAATTTTAAAATTCAAATCAAATTTAGTAAAAACTTGAGAGTTTGCCTTTATTCTTTGGCCTTGTTTTTATACAAGCAAACGATAAATTTCGCATCATTGTTCCATGCGAAAGCAAAATTGATGGTAGAAGGGCATAAAAAGACCTGGGAAATGCTGGAAGTGGCCTCGAGAGCCTCAGCCACCACTCGCTCACTCGCTCACTCAGCTCACTCAGCTCACTCAGCTCACTCAGCTCACTTTGCTCACTTAGTTGTCTGGTTCCACGTAGCCTCTTTAGGCGAATTTGAACAGGGCAGACCCTTGATTGAAAAATACAAAGCACAATATCCGGATCATTTCATTGTATTAACCTTTTTTTCGCCTTCGGGTTATGAAATAAGAAAGAATTATGACAAGGCAGATTTGATCCTTTATTTGCCATTAGATTCCAAGAAAAACGCAGAGCGTTTTTTAAATTTGGTTCAGCCAAATTTAGCCATCTTCGTTAAGTACGAATATTGGTATTTTTACCTTTCTGGATTAAAAAAACGAAACATTCCTACGCTTTTAGTTTCTGCAATATTCAGAGAAAATTCAGTTTTTTTTGGACCATTTGGTTCGTTTTTTAGACAAATTCTAAACAATTTTACGCGCTTATACCTTCAAAATCAATCCTCTGCAAATTTATTGAAAGCCCATGGGGTAACGCATTTGGAGGTAGTTGGCGATACGCGATTTGATCGGGTGTTTGAATTGTCGCAGCAAATTGAGCCTTGGGAGATCAAAAATCAATTTGTGGGCAAGGAAGAATTTGCCGTTGCTGGTTCAGTTTGGGAGGCAGATATGCAGGTGTTGATTCCGTTGATGCAACAAAGTCATTTCAAATGGATTGTAGCCCCGCATGAGATGCACGAAGCGGAAATGAAACATTGGGCCGAGGAGTTGAATCTTCCAGTTGCTTATTCCAAAGGATCAACGCTGGAAGAAATTCAGGATGCAAAAATTTTGTTTGTAAATGAATTTGGTCGATTATCTGCTCTTTACAAATCGTGCAAATACGCCTATATTGGCGGAAGTTTTGGGGCTGGATTGCACAATACGCTGGAGGCAGCCGTATTTGGTCCACCGATCTTTTTTGGAAATAAAAATTACCAAAAGTTTCAGGAGGCAGTTGATTTAATTGACAAGGGAATTGCATTTGCGATTGCTTCGGCCAATGAATTGCTAGAAAAAGTGCAAGATTTGGAGAGCAACAAGGATAGGAGATTACAAATTCAGCAACAAGCCATTCAATTTGTGCAAGAAAACATCGGCGCAAGTGCTAAAATCATGGACTATTTGATTAATTTGGAGGGATGGAAAAAGGCTTAATCATGCGATCTACGGGTTCTTGGTACGAGGTTCGTTCGGAATCTGGAAAGATATTTAATGGTCGCTTGAAAGGCAAATTCAAGATTAAGGGCTTGCAAACTTCTAATCCGATTGCGGTAGGCGATTGGGTGCATTTTAGCATGGAGGATGAGACACATGGACATGTGATCATTGAAGATATTTTACCTCGAAGCAATTATATCATTCGAAAATCGGTGCATAAAACAGCTCATGGACAACTGATGGCCTGTAATATCGATCAAGCTATTTTTGTGATGACCCTTAAAATGCCAAAAACTTCCTTAGGCTTTTTGGATCGTTTTTTGGTGACAGCAGAGGCCTTTCGCATACCTGTAACGATTGTGTTCAATAAAATGGATGTATTGAGTGAAGAGGAGCAGGAAGAGGTGTTTGGCTTGGCGGGATTGTATGAGGAATTGGGTTATGGGGTTTTGTTGACATCCGTGGAAAAGGGACTCGGAATGGAGGAATTTAAACAACTGTTTAAAGGCAAGGTTTCTTTGTTGGCCGGACATTCAGGTGTGGGAAAATCGACCTTGTTAAATAAAATAGCACCTGATTTAAAGATAAAAACGTCAGAAATCTCTGATTTTGCCCAAAAAGGGGTGCATACCACCACGTATGCTACCATGTGGGAATTGGAGAAAGATACGTATTTAATTGATAGTCCTGGTATCAACGAATTAGGCGTGATGGAAATAGGGGAAGATGAATTGAG
>JBEGQV010000271.1:0-11502 GCA_041180785.1 Bacteroidota bacterium
AAAAAAAATTAAAACCGAAAGATTCTTACTCAAAAATAGTGAATAATTAAAAAAACTCATAACTCATAACTCATAACCCATAAATCACAACTTTCTCAAATATTCCAACTTATAACTCCAAGTACTTGCAATATTAAATGCTTTAGATTTTGCCTCCTCAGCTTTTGGGCCTTCAAAGAGCGAATCGATGGTTTCTTTGAACATTTCCAGCCAGCGGTCAAAATGTGCTGGTGTAAGTGGTGTTTTTTCGTTTACTCGAAAATGGGGTTGCATAGGAGCACCACGATAATTAGATCCATCTAACAATAACATTTCCCAAAAGTCATACATTTTAGGTAAATGTTTTGCAAAATCAACTTGTTCAACCTCTAAGAATATATGTCCAACGATATCGTCAGATGTCATATTTCCATAAAAGGCATTAACAAATCGAATGATGTCCTCGCGGGTTTCTATGTCGTGTTTCATTTACGAGTTTTCAACTTCTCAACTGTTAGCAAGCCAATTTTCGCTCCCTGTTTTGCGCCATTATCCAAGGCTGGCCAAAAGTGTATACCTCCATATAACCGTGAAATGGATGCTTCATCTGAAGCTTGGATAAAGGATGTAAATTTTCTAGGCGGCAAGCCATAAGGGATTTCTGTAGAATCAGAAAAGGCAACCTTATCTCCATACAATTTCGTTAATACTTCAGCTGCTGCACGTGAAATCGTACTGTGCCCAGATGAATATTCTGGAAATGGAGGCGTCTGTAAGACAGGCAACCATGCCTTATCGATACTTGCATTGATCACCGTTTCCGGACGAATGGTCACATATTTATATTTTTCATTCCAACAAGCAATAAATCCATCGAAAACAGCAATGGATGTCAAAGCCATTGCCTCTGCCGTTTCAACATATGATTTCTTTAATTGTCTGGCTACTTGACCCGTAATCCCCATCCAGTGTCCGCCAGGCGACATTTTTTTTGTCGCAAACATAGCATGACCCGTAATATTCATTTTAAAAGGATTACAATCCCAAAAATTGGCAATATTTCGTTGTTCTTCTGTTAAATTCTTAACCGTCTCATAAGTTCGCATCAATTCCTTATGATAAGCTGAACCCGGTGTTAAATCAAATGCAGGCGGAGCTGGCATGGGAAATTGGGAAACAGTATCCAAGACAATCGGACGAATGGTGTTCCAATACGGCTCCACGGCATCTAAATAAGCCGGTGGAGTTGGTGCCCATTTTCCAGTTTCATTGGTAACAGTATAACGTAATCCACGCGTTTGTTTGTAATGATCTTTTCCAGCAAATTTTATGATAGAGGCCGCAACTGAGTCACCAAAAGCAATGGAACGCTCATATACATCATCTGGTATTCCGGTTTTTTTATAATCCTCTTCTAATTTCTTTTCAAATTCATCATAAAGTTCCTGCGCAAAGGTTAACTTTTTCCCGACCGACAAAAAAGCTCTCGTAGATGCCAATGGAAAACAATATTCCTGACCCTTTTCTGGCTGAGCAACACTAGAAAATCCTTTAATTTGACCTGTTAACGATTTGAATTTCGGATCTGCATGGATGGCAGCTTCATATCCTGCCAAACTAGCATACATGTAAATACGAGAGGAAACAGGTGGTGCAAAAATATCGTGAATAATACTTTCAGTCAACATCACTTCGGATCGAATCAAAAATTCAGGATTCGCAGCAGCTTTTTGATAATCTTCTTTTGATTTCGAACAAGCCACTAAACCAAAGAAAGCAATAAATGCAATGACAATTTTTTTCATGAGGGTTTCACTTTTTAATCAATCAACAAATTTACAGATATTTATCAAGGTAAAAAATGACCTACATCAAGATTAGGAGAAATACACTATCTTTACTTTTAAGAAATTTTGTTAATATTGCAGGAATTATCCCTTCCAATGAATTCATTGATTAAAAAACAAGGCAATTACCAATTTATCGACGAAGGTAGCGGCGAAATCCTATTGATGCTTCATGGATTATTTGGTGCCTTAAGCAACTGGGAAGGTGTCATAAATCGCTTTAAAACAGATTATCGCGTAATTATTCCGTTAATGCCTATTCACGAAATGCCCATCAAAGAGGCTGGCTGTGAGGGATTAACCGTTTTTATTGAGGGATTTGTAGCTGAAATGAAGCTAAATAACTTAACGTTAATCGGTAACTCCCTCGGCGGACACGTTGCACTGATTTACACCTTAAAACATCCAGATAACGTTAAAAGACTTGTTTTAACAGGTTCCTCTGGATTATTTGAAAACTCCATGGGAGGTTCTTATCCAAAACGTGGTAGTTACGAATACATTAAAGAGCGTGTTGAATATACATTCTATGAGCCATCAACCGCATCAAAAGAATTAGTTGATGAGGTTTTCGATATCACCAATAGTATTCCGAAGGTTTTACGCATTATTGCAATCGCAAAATCTGCCCAAAGGAACAATATGGCAAAAGATATTGTTAACATACAGATCCCAACTTTGTTAATCTGGGGTTTGAATGACACCATTACACCTCCACATGTAGGACACGAGTTCAACAAATTGATAAAAAATTCAGCATTACATTTTATCGATAAATGTTGCCATGCACCCATGATGGAACGACCAGAAGAATTTAACCAAATTCTTTCGAAATGGTTAGAAAAAACAACCATATGATGATTTTAAGTCAAATAGTTGACCATTATCCTACTTTAAAACTTCAGGATACCCTCCTGAAAGCAGGAAAACTTTTTGACCAATACCTAGTGAATTCCTTAGCCGTTGTGGACAAAGGAATTTTTAAGGGTGTGTTATCAACTGATACGCTAAAAAAACATTATCCAGATCAAAAAATTTCATCTATTTTAGATGAACTTGAGATGGAATCTGCTGAAGCTGAAAATGATATCTTAACAACGCTTCCATTGTTTGAAAAATACAATTCAAAAATTATTGCAGTTACAGATCAGCAGCATCGATTTATGGGTTATTTTGAAAGAGATTCCCTTGCAAATGAAATCATTCAATCTGGTTTGAATGCCGAAGAAGGCGGAATTATTAAAATCACCTTCCATCAACAACAAGATGTATTGTCACAAATTATTCGTATTGTAGAAGAACATAAAGGGACCGTTATCAAGTCGTACTTAAAAGACCGAAAAGAGGAAAACAAACTTCCCGTACTTGTTTTACAAATCAAAACGGAACAATTAGGCTTTTTAGTTCAGCAATTAGAGCGACACGGTTACCTGATTGAAAACTCCTTCCGTTTGGTAGGTTCTGAAGATTTCGAACACGATCGATATGATTCCCTCATGAAATACCTAAATATCTAGTTCGTGAAAAAGAAAATTGCCATCCATGGAAAATCCTTTCAATCCGACATCAAGCCGACTATTGAATCCATTTTCAAAATCCTTGAAAAGTACAATTGTCAGGTAGAGATTTCTAGTATTTATGTAGAATATTTAACAAGTCAAAATTGTTTACCAAACAATTTTGAAGTTTATCAAACCACCGAAGGACCTCAACAACCAGATTTTGTTTGGAGTATCGGTGGGGATGGCACACTCCTTGAAACATTAACTCATGTTCGAGAAAAAGAATACCCCATCTTAGGTATTAACACAGGTAGATTAGGATTTTTGGCAACTGTTTCACCCAACCAAGTAGAACATGCCTTGAGCCATTTAGTAGAAGGGAAATACACCATTGAAGATCGCGTTTTAGTAAAAGTGAGTTCCCCTAACGATATTTTTCCAGATGTACAAGTGGGGTTAAATGAAGTAGGGATTATGAAAACCGACTCCTCTTCTATGATTGTCATTAAAGCCTATTTAAATGGGGAATATTTGAATACCTATTGGGCAGACGGACTAATTGTTTCTACTGCCACGGGTTCTACGGGATACTCTTTATCTGTTGGCGGCCCCTTGGTGATGCCCACATCGGACAATTTCATCATCGCGCCGATGAGTCCACATAATTTAAATGTTCGTCCCTTGGTTATACCGAGTCAATCAAAATTACGGTTTGAAATTAGCTCCAGAAGTCAGAATTTTCTAGTTTCCTTAGATGCTCGTTCGAAACCCGTTGAAGGACACATAGCCATTGAAGTAGAACAGGCCCCTTATTTTGCCAAATTAGTCAAAATTCATGGAGACGATTTCCTACAAACGCTAAGAAGTAAATTAAATTGGGGATTAGATGTTCGTAATTAAATTTTACGCTTCATTTCACTTAATTTCAACAAAGCTTCAATGGGTGTTAAAGTATTTACATCTAGCTCTTCTAACATTTGTTGAACTTCCAATAAACCTGCAGGGACATCAGGTGCAAAAAGACTCAACTGATAATTATTTTTTGGCATTTCCTTTAGTCGCTCGATATTTTCCTCTCGCGAATGATCTTTTTCTAGATTTTGCAAGATTTCATGGGCTCTGAGTACCAAAGCAGTTGGCATACCAGCCATTTGAGCCACATGAATACCAAAACTATGCGCCGAGCCACCAGGCAGTAATTTCCGCAAGAAAATGATTTTATTCCCCATTTCTTTCACAGAGACATGAAAATTTTTAATACGAGGGAAATCCTCTGTTAGTTCATTTAATTCATGGTAGTGGGTAGCAAATAATGTTTTGGCTCTACTTTTAGGATGGTTATGCAAATGCTCTGCAATGGCCCAAGCCATGGAAACACCATCGTAAGTAGAAGTTCCCCGACCAATTTCATCCAACAGCACCAAGGAACGATCTGACAAATTATTCAATATGGCAGCGGTTTCAGTCATTTCTACCATGAAAGTAGATTCCCCTTTCGATAAATTATCCGATGCTCCCACGCGGGTAAATACTTTATCAACAATACCTATTTTAGCGGCTTTTGCGGGCACAAAGGAGCCCATTTGGGCCATTAAGACGATCAGAGCAGTTTGTCGAAGCAAAGCAGATTTACCAGCCATGTTCGGACCTGTAATCATCATAATCTGTTGTGACTCATGATCTAAATACACATCATTGGGTACATATTCTTCACCAACTGGTAATGATTTTTCAATGACAGGGTGTCGACCTTCGATGATCTCCAATCGAGTGGAATCATCTAAATCAGGAAGTACATAATTATTTTGAATCGCCACATTTGCAAAACTAGCCAGCACATCCATGGTTGCAATTCCCAAAGCATTTATTTGGATTGCATCTAAATAATTCAATGTTTCAAGTACTAATTCCTGGAATATCTGAAATTCGATGGCGTGAATTTTTCCTTCCGCATTGAGGATTTTTTCTTCGTAAATTTTTAATTCTTCGGTAATATACCGCTCAGCGTTTACCAATGTTTGTTTGCGAATCCAATCGGCGGGTACGCGATCTTTATGCGCGTTGGTCACCTCTAAATAATACCCAAAAACCTTATTATATGCGACTTTTAGTGAAGAAATCCCCGTTCGTTCAATTTCTCGTTTTTGCAATTGTGCTAGAAAATCTTTTCCATTGGCCGACAATACATGCAACTCATCCAATTCTTCCAAAAATCCGGTTTTAATCATCCCACCTTGATTGGATTGCATGGGGGCATCTTCTCTAAGCGCAATTTCTATTTTTTGGACTAAAGCCTCGCAAGACATCAACTTATCCGCCCAACGCTGTAAAACCATTGATTTTTGCTTTATAAGCAATTCTTTCAAGTCAGGAACCTGCAACAAGGCTCTTTTCAAATACAATAATTCTCTTGGATTTATACGAGAGGCTGCAACTTTTGAAATTAAACGCTCTAAATCACCAATGGGTTGCAGCAGTTGGAGCAAGGTACCTAATCCCTCTCGTTCATCTACCCAACAAGAGACCGCTTCCAAGCGGTCTTGAATTGTTTTCAATTCCTTCAAAGGCAAAACCATCCACTTCCGCAGCAATCGCGCTCCCATAGGAGTAACCGTTTGATCAAGTAATTCGATTAATGGAACACCCCCCTCTTGTGAAGGATGTATTAACTCTAAATTCCGAATGGTAAATCGATCCAACCACACATATTTATCTTCCTCCAAGCGTTGAATGGTAGTGATATGACCAATTTGCTTGTGTTCTGTCTCGGCTAAATAGTGTAGAATTACTCCAGCTGAAATAATTCCTTCTCGACCATTTTCAATCCCAAATCCTTTTAAAGAATTGGTTTTAAATTGTTGGGTCAATAATGGATAGGCAAAATCATAGGCAAAAATCCAATCTTCCAAAGAGAAAGAATGAAAGGCTTCTCCAAAACTTTCAGCATAAAGGTTTCGATATTTTTTAGAAAATAAGATCTCCGCCGGCAAAAAGCTTTGAATCAACTTTTGAATGTAATGGATGGGACCTTGCGTACACATGAATTCACCTGTGGAAATATCTAACAAGGCAAGTCCATGAATAGCTTCCTTACCGTCTTTAAAGGTGATAGAAGCCACATAATTATTCTTTTTTACATCGAGTACTTGGTCATTGTACGAAACGCCCGGAGTAACCAATTCCGTAACTCCTCGTTTCACAATTCCTTTAACGGTTGCAGGGTCTTCTAATTGATCACAAATGGCAACACGCTCTCCCGCACGTACTAATTTAGGCAAATAGGTATCAAGAGAATGATGCGGAAATCCAGCCAACTGATCATCGGCATTTCCATTATTTCTGCGTGTTAAAACAATCCCTAAAATTTTAGAGGCTTTTACAGCATCTTCACCAAAGGTTTCATAAAAATCCCCTACACGAAACAATAAAATTGCACCGGGATATTTTGCTTTAATTTGATTAAATTGTTTCGACAAAGGCGTCTCGCCTTTGGATTTTTGTTCCTTACCTTCTGCTGCTGTTCTTGCCAACTTTCATTTCAATTATTAATCTTTAAAAATACGAGATTTTCACTAAATATCATCTTAAACAGATTAATTAGGATTAAAAATTAAAATAAATTTTATATACTTGATAAAATTTACAACTATGATAAACGATACAGTCAACATTAAAGCTCAATCTGAGGTTTTCGACGTGGTCATTGTAGGTTCTGGAGCAGGTGGAGGTATGGCAGCATACACTTTATCAAAAGCAGGCGTTAAAGTTTGCGTTTTAGAAGCCGGACAAAACTTCGACCCAGCAGATCCGAAAAACATCACCCAACTAAAATGGCCTTATGAATCACCTAGAAGAGGTGCAAGTACCACTCGTCCTTTTGGCGATTTTGATGCGGCCTATGGTGGTTGGGACATTGATGGTCAACCTTACACGCGTAAAAATGGCACAACCTTTGATTGGTTTCGATCACAAATGGTAGGTGGACGTACCAACCACTGGGGTCGTATTTCATTGCGTTTTGGACCAGATGACTTTAAAAGAGCAAGTATTGACGGTTTAGGCGATGATTGGCCAATTGGTTATGACGATATGAAGCCGTATTACGATCGTGTTGAAAAATTAATTGGTGTTTTTGGAACCAATGAAGGTTTACGAAATGACCCGGATGGTCAATTTTTACCTCCACCCAAACCACGTTTGCATGAATTGATGATCATGAAGGCCAATAAAAAAATTGGTATTCCAACCTATCCATCTCGAATGGCGATGTTGACAAAAAAGATCAATGATGAGCGTGGAAAATGCTTTTATTGTGGTCAATGTGGAAGAGCATGTATGGCTTATGCAGACTTTTCCTCTTCTTCAGTATTAATCAAACCAGCAGTAGCCACCGGTAATACGACTTTAATTACACACGCAATGGCACGAGAAGTGATAACTGATCCTGCAACTGGTTTAGCTACTGGCGTTTCGTATGTAAATACACTTAACCTTCAAGAATATACCGTTAAAGGAAAAGTTGTTGTTTTAGCGGCGAGTGCTGGCGAAACAGCTCGTTTATTATTAAATTCCAAGAGTTCAAGATTCTCACATGGATTGGCCAACTCTTCAGGCGTAGTAGGTAAATACTTAAATGACTCAACGGGAGCATCTCGTTCAGGTATTATTCCTGCACTATTTGACAGAAAACGATATAATGAAGACGGTGTAGGTGGCATGCACATTTATACTCCGTGGTGGTTAGATAACAAGAAATTGGATTTCCCTAGAGGGTACCACATTGAATATGGTGGTGGAATGGGTATGCCAGGTTATGGTTTCGGATGGGGCATTGAAGGAATGAATGGTAAAGCTGAATTCTCCAAAGATGGAAAAGCAAAAGCCTCAGGTGGATACGGCTCAAGTTTAAAAGATGATTATGCCAGATTTTACGGCGCATCTATTGGAATGTCCGGTAGAGGGGAGCCCGTTGTTCGTGAAGACAATTACTGCGAAATTGATCCGAACACGGTAGATAAATATGGTATTCCAGTCTTGCGTTTCCATTATAAATGGTCAGATTACGAAATCAAGCAAGCTAAACACATGCAAGATACCTTTGAGGAAATCATACATGCTATGGGAGGAATTCCAACAGGTAAGAAACCAGGACCTGAAAATAATTATGGATTAGCTGAGCCAGGTAAAATTATCCACGAAGTAGGAACAGCGCGTATGGGTAATGATCCAAAAACATCGGTATTAAATTCCAATTGTCAGGCACATGATGTGAAAAACTTATTTGTGGCTGATGCAGCACCGTTTGTTTCTCAGGGTGACAAAAATGCAACGCTAACCATCTTAGCATTATCCTTAAGAACATCAGAATACATTTTAGATCAACGTAAAAAAGGCAATATCTAATGAAAAGAAGAGATTATTTAAAAAACTTAGGTTTAAGTTCATTAGGACTTGCGGTGTTGAGTCCGGATGTGAAAGCTGCAGAAGCTTTAGATTATCATTCAGCTCCCAAAACAGGGACCGGAGAATTAAAAATACCCGGTGGACGTACCTTGAGTGAAGCAGAACGCGATGCCCGTTTGCGTGCAGAAGTATTTTTAAATGCGCATGAATTAAAGACTATCACCATTTTAAGTGATATTATTTTTCCGGCAGATGCAAAATCAGGAAGTGCTTCTCAAGCTGGTACAACTGAATTCATTGAATTTATTGTAAAGGATAAGCCAGAATTAAAAACTCCGGTGAGAGGAGGTTTAGGCTGGTTAGATGCTGAATCTAAAAAACGATTTGGCAAAGTATTTACGGATATTACTGCAAAACAACGCATTGAAATTGTAGATGATATAGCCTATCCAGAAAAAGCAAAACCTGAATTATCGCAAGGTGTTTCATTCTTTAATTTAATGCGTAATTTAACTGCAACAGGCTTTTTTACTTCCAAAATTGGAATTGAATTCCTGGGTTATCAAGGAAACAGACCGAACGAATGGGATGGTGTACCTGCAGATGTTTTAAAACAATACGGGTTATCCTATGATGCTTAAACCCGAACAAAGGTTTATTGTACCCAACATATTTCAACATATTCCTCAGTTAGTGGCGGGTGTTTCCACCCGCCATGGAGGGCAAAGCCACGGAGCTTACAACAGCCTTAATCTAGGCAAACATACAGCTGATTCCCCAGCAATCATTGAACAAAATCTCCAGCTGTTATGCAATGATTTGGAAGTAGAACCCAATCAGCTGGCAAGAGCCTATCAATGTCATGGTGCCGACATTTGGCATACCAACATGGGTGGATATCAGGAAAATTTTGATGCCATCATTGCTACTCAACCTGGAATCATCGCTGGTGTTGGCATTGCTGATTGTTGTCCGATTTTATTGATAGACCCAGTTAAAAAAATTGCTGCTGCCATTCATGCGGGATGGAAAGGAACTGTTGCCCAAATTACCAAAAAAACAAGCATTGAATTCTTAGAAAAATACAATTCTAAACCCAAAGACTTATTGGCATGGATAGGCCCCTGTATCAGTCAAGCCCACTTTGAGGTTGGAGATGAGGTTGCTAAATATTTTGCTAATTCAGAAAAAATAACATTAGGTCCTAAATATCACGTAGATTTAAAAAAGGCTAATGTTAATCAACTACATGCAGCTGGCATTCGACAAATTGAAGTTTCAAGTTATTGCACCTTCGAACACAACGAACATTTCTTTTCTCACCGAAAGGAAAATGGTATTACAGGAAGAATGATGGCATTTGCAGGATTCAGAAACTAATATCCATTTCAGGATACAATTTGTCTGGCTATTCATTAAATTTACACATTAACTTACGATTTTATGAAAAACAAACTGATCATCGCTATTGCAATTATTTCAGGAGGAATTGGCACCATGTCTTTGACAAAAGAAACGAATCAAGCCCCTGCCGATGAAAAACAAGCTTTAAAAAACTATACCCAATACTGCGCATCTTGTCACGGCGAAAAAGTGGAGGCTTTTGTGGATCGTAATTGGAAACATGGCAAAACAAAAGAAGATTTCATTAATTCCATCACAAAAGGATATCCTGAAATGGGTATGCCTACCTGGGGAGCACAATTAAGTAAAGATGAAATTGCCGATTTAGCTGAGTTAATTAATAAGAATTTAGCTACAGTTGATCAATATAAATTTTCGAGTAAACCCAAATCGAATATTTTTGAATCAGAAGGTGTAAAAATTGCCTTGGATACCATAGCCACTGGCTTTGAAAGTCCATGGGGATTTGTTCAATTACCCGACTTCACCTATTTAATTTCAGACAGAAAAGGAGTTTTATATCATGTGGATCAACAGAAGCATAAAACGGAAATCAAAGGAATTCCGGCAGTAATGGCCAAAGGTCAAGGTGGATTATTGGACCTTGAGTTACATCCAAATTATGAAAAAACAGGCTGGGTTTATCTTTCGTATTCAAAATTCAAAGAAGAAAATGGCACAACCATGACTGCAACGGCCATTGTTCGTGGAAAAATCATAAACAATGAATTTGTAGAGCAACAAGAATTATTTGTTTCACAACCTTTCACAAAAACTTTCCACCATTTTGGTTCACGTATTGCATTTGACAAACAAGGACATTTATTTTTCTCCGTTGGTGAACGAGGAATGGAAAAAGATTTTCCACAATTCACCAACAACGACAATGGAAAAATCCACCGATTAAACGATGATGGAAGTATTCCCAAAGACAATCCGTTTGTTGGAAAAGATCCAAAGGAATTTCATCACAGTATTTATTCATATGGACAACGTAATCCACAGGGTTTAACTTTGAATCCTAGCACTGGTGATATTTGGGAAACAGAACATGGTCCGCGTGGTGGTGATGAAATCAATATCATCAAAGCAGGAAAAAATTATGGTTGGCCGACCATTACCTATGGTATCAATTATGACGGAAAACCAATTTCCAATATTTCTAAAAAAGATGGAATGGAACAACCGATTACGTATTATTTGCCATCAATTGCCCCATCTGGATTAACCTTTGTAACGGGTGATAAATATCCAGGGTGGAAAGGTAATTTACTAATTGGTTCCTTACGTTTCAATTATTTACAACGCGTTGAAATCAAAAACAACCAAGTTGTCAAGCAAGAAAAAGTACTTCTCAACATTGGTCG
>JBEGQV010000272.1:0-16326 GCA_041180785.1 Bacteroidota bacterium
TGATTCTATTCAAAGTATCCTCCGCATTCTCTTCATCTGCTAATTTCAAAACACGTAAAGCCTCGCTTTCATTTCCTCGTTTTAAAAATAAAAACTGAGGTGTTTCAGGCGTAAATAACAATAAAAAGGAAAATAATAAACTTGGAATAGCAACTACTCCGAGCATCCAACGCCAATCTTCAGCACCACCTTGTAATAAATAATTCGAAACATAAGCTAATAGAATACCAAATACAACATTTAATTGAAAACTAATCACTAATTTACCACGATGCTTTGCAGGAGCTATTTCAGATATATAAATAGGAGCCACCACCGAAGATGCACCAATTCCTAATCCACCAAGAAATCGAAAAATCATAAAAGTATTTACATCTTGAGCAATTGCCGCTCCTACAGATGAAACAAAAAAACTAATTCCAATCCACAATAAGGTGTTTTTTCGACCAAATTTATCAGCAGGAATTGCACCTAAAGCTGCGCCAACAACCGTTCCATACAATGCAGTAGCTACAGCTAATCCATGTGTCCAGCTATCTAAATTCCACAATTTTTGAATTGCTAATTCAGCCCCGGAAATTACGGCTACATCCAAACCAAATAACATTCCGCCTAAACCAACTGTGATAGACCAAAAAATAACATGTTTATTCATTAAATATTATATTTTATCAATATTAAATTAATTTTCGCTTATTCTCAAGAAATATTTACTGATTAATGATCCAATTATTCCTAAAATAATCAATAAAATCAAAGCATTTGGTAAGCCAATGAAGTCTGACAAATAACCAATAATGACTGGACCTAATAAAAAACCTGCATAGGCTATAGTTGAAACACCGGCAATTGCAACAGAAGGGGCTATGTCACCGGAATTTCCGGCCGCCGAATATACTAATGGTACAATCGTAGAAATCCCAAGACCAGTCAATAAACATCCAACAATTTTCAATAAAATTATATCAAAATATAATGTAGTAAACATGCCAAAAGCTAAAATAAAACCAGAAGCAATTAACATTTTTTTAATACCAAACCTAATTGTTAGCGTATCCCCCAAAAATCTTCCAACAACCATTGCCAAGGCAAAAGATGTAAAACCAATTGTATTGGGAAATGGATTATTTAAAACATTCTCCTTAAAATATAAGGTAATCCAATCCGCCATAGCACCTTCGCAAAGCATTCCACATAAAGCAATAATTGATAAAATTACCAAATATGTAGATAATGAAAATACAGACGTCTTATCTTCCTTCTTTTCAATTTGTAAATCACTTGGGAGAAGCAATGGAAAAAAAATAGGAATTGAAATAACATCAATCAAAGAAATTAGGCTAAAATGATGTAAAGGACTAATATCATACTTCACTAAAATTCCTCCTAAAAAAGCACCAAACATAAGCCCAAGTGAAAAAACAGCATGAAAGCTCGACATCACTACTTTATTTAATTTATTTTCTAAAGTAACCACTTGTGTATTCATGGCAATGTTTAAAATATCACCTGCCATTCCAAAACCAAACAAGGAAATAAAGAGTGTGAATTGTGAATTTGCAAATCCAATTAAAGGTACTACAATAATGTAAAGTAGAATAGCAAATAAGCAAATTGTTTTAGATTTTTTAAAGGTCAATAACCATCCTGCTAAAGGAAGTGACACCAAAGAACCGATTGGAAGTCCCATCAATACTTTTCCTAAATCTGCATCCGTTAAATGAAGTAATATTTTGTAATCAGGTATTCGTGTCGCCCATGTAGCAAAATTCAATCCGCACAAAAAAAATAACAGGCTAATAGAAAAACGTTCTTTACCCATATTACAAAAATTTAGCAGCAACTTCATCCCAAGTATTTACACGCTCATAGCCCGTTAAATGTAAATTATGAGGAGCAGAAAATAGGATAGGAGTTCCAGTAAACGAACTTAAATTTTTTTCATGATCATCGATTAAATAATCTGCTTGTATTAAATATTTGTGACCACAGAATACAACATGGGTCCAATTTATAAATGGAAAATATTGCCCCAGCCAATCTAACTTCTCTTTCATTGAATTTGGAAATTCTGTTGCGGCAGACACAATAAAAACTTCATAATGATTTTGTAATTGTTGAATTACTTCCTGCGCTCTTGGTTTCACTGGAATATCTTCAAAAAATCCTTTATCCCATAAAAAGGAATTATTTTCTTGATAGGATGTATAAAATTGATTTCGTAAGTCAATATCTTTCAGTAAATCAGGTATTTGATAATTAGTATTTAATTTTTTATTTAATTCTTGAACAATTTTGATGCTTGTATCAGCCATCACATCATCCATATCGATTGCTATTCTTGTCATACTACATAAAAAAAACTCCCCAAATATGGGGAGTTTTTAGGAGATAAATAAATTATTTTACATCATTCCGCCCATTCCACCTGGAGCACCTCCATGTGAGTGACCTAAATCTGCAGCTGGTTTATCAGCAATAACACATTCTGTAGTTAATAATAAACCTGCTATTGATGCTGCATTTTCTAAGGCTAATCGAGTAACTTTAGTTGGATCAATAATACCTGCTGCAATCATATTTTCATATTTTCCTTCACGTGCATTATATCCATAGTCATCTTTACCAGCTTTAACTGCGTTAATAACAACAGAACCTTCTCCTCCAGCATTTGCTACTATCGTTCTTAAAGGAGCTTCTACCGCCTGACGAATGATATTTACACCTGTAGTTTGATCATCATTATCACCTTTTAAACCGTCAAGTGCATTTACAGCACGAATTAAAGCGACACCACCACCAGCAATAATGCCTTCTTCAACTGCTGCTCTAGTTGCATGTAATGCATCATCAACACGATCTTTCTTTTCTTTCATTTCAACCTCAGTTGCTGCACCAATATAAAGGATAGCTACACCACCTGATAATTTTGCCAAACGCTCTTGTAACTTCTCACGATCGTAGTCAGAAGTAGTATTTTCAATTTGTGCTTTGATTTGATTCACACGATTCTGAATATCATCTTTAGAACCAACTCCATTAACAATTGTTGTATTATCCTTATCGATAATAACTTTCTCTGCTTGTCCTAAATATTCAATTGTCGCATTTTCTAATTTGAATCCACGCTCTTCAGCAATCACTGTGCCACCTGTTAGGATAGCGATATCTTCTAACATTGCTTTACGACGATCTCCAAACCCTGGAGCTTTAACTGCTGCAACTTTTAATGCACCTTTAATTTTGTTTACAACTAATGTAGGTAAAGCATCACCGTCAACATCTTCAGAAATAATTAACAATGGACGACCTGTTTGAGCAACACCTTCTAAAACGGGTAATAATTCCTTCATAGAAGAAACTTTTTTCTCTGAAATTAAGATAAAAGGTCTTTCTAACTCAACTTCCATTTTGTCAGTATTCGTCACAAAATAGGCAGATAGATAACCTCTATCAAATTGCATACCTTCTACCGTTTTAACTTCCGTTTCTGTACCACGTGCCTCTTCAACTGTAATTACACCTTCGCGACCCACTTTATCCATTGCAGAAGATATCATCTGACCGATTTCTGCATCGCTATTGGCAGAAATTGTTGCAACTTGTGCAATTTCTGTAGAAGATGTAATTGAACGAGATTGTTTTTGCAAGTTTTCTACTATAACACCTACTGCTTTATCAATTCCTTTCTTTAAATCCATTGGATTTGCTCCAGCTGCTACATTCTTTGAACCAATTGAATAAATTGCTTGCGCAAGTACAGTTGCAGTTGTTGTACCATCACCAGCTTGGTCAGCCGTTTTGGATGCAACTTCTTTAACTAATTGAGCACCCATATTCTCAACAGCATCTTCCAACTCAATTTCTTTAGCTACTGAAACACCATCTTTAGTGATTGCAGGTGAACCAAATTTTTTATCAATAATAACATTTCTTCCTTTTGGACCTAATGTTACTTTAACTGCATTTGCAAGGGTATCAACCCCTTTTTTCATTTTTTCTCTAGCTTCGCTATCAAAATATAATTCCTTTGCCATTTTCTTAATCTCTATTTAAAATTCAACTTAATAATTATAAAACTGCAAAAATGTCAGATTCACGCATGATTAAATAATCTTTACCTTCAATTGTGATTTCAGTTCCTGAATATTTACCGTAAAGAACATTGTCACCAACTTTAACAGTCAAAGGTTCATCTTTTTTACCATTTCCAACTGCAACAATAATTCCTTTTTGAGGTTTTTCTTTTGCAGTATCTGGAATAATAATTCCAAAAGCTGTTTTTTCTTCTGCTGCGGCAGGTTCAACCACTACTCGGTCTGCCAACGGTTTAATACTTAAATTTGACATGTTAGTATAAATTTTTATTAGTTTAACATTAAAAATAAACCGTACATTTTGTACGGTTCAATTAGAAGCACAGGTCGTGCCAAAATATTTAATATGCAATTTTGTCAGCTAAAATTATTTTGCTGGATTTGGTGCTTGCACAGGAGCAGGGGCAGTCGGCACTGTTTTGGTTGCTGCTTTTTCAACATTAACTGACTCAGAACTTGCAGAAGTACCCTTTTCTAACGTGAAATTGGTTAACAATACCAAAACTAAAATGGCGATAGAGAAACCCCAAGTTAACTGCTCAACTAAATCACCTGTCTTTTGAACACCAAACATTTGTGTAGCTCCTCCAGTGGAAAATTCTCCATTAATTCCACCACCTTTAGGATTCTGAACTAAAATCAAGACAATTAATAATAAGGAAAAAAGAATAATAAGGGAAATGATAAGGGTAAACATATTTATGTATTTGTTATTATTTTGTTCAATTCATTAATTAAGGTTGCAAAGTAAGTCTTTTTTTCAGGGAATTTCAAACTTAATTGTTCAAAAACTTCTAACGCTAAGGTATACTTCTCTTGTTTTATTAAAATTTTGGCAAAAGTTTCTGATACAGGATAATCAAATTTTTGTGCAGCGTAATCAATTTGTATAGTTGTATCATCATCCTCCTGCTTCTTTAATTTACTAATTACCGGAGATTTTTCTAAAAATTGTTCAATCAATTCATTTTGACTAAATTCTTCAATATTTTCTGAAACAGATTGTTCAAGATTTAAAACTATTTCTCTTGCATCTTCAATGGAACGTTTAAAATTACTTCTATTTAACGACTGAAGGGCTACCTTTTTCTGTTCTTCATTTGTTAATTTCTCGTTCCAATTTAAAAAATAAAAAAAAGGATATTTATCTTTATCAGCATACAATACTTGATGAGTTGATAAATTGGAACGATCAACTTTATTTAACAGAAACCATAAATTTTTAGCCTTTTCCATATTACCAATCTCCTGCCATTTTATTAAATAAATCTAAAATAATTTGATCTAATAACTTTGGGATCAATGACTTTTCTACTTGTGATAATGTTTGATTCTGGGGAAAATCTTGATAGAATGAAAATTCTTGTTCAAAATTTTTACTTTCATCTAATCGATTTGTTAATCGAAATTGAATACGTAGTGTTAATCGGTTAATTCCAGCTTTATCATCAGATGTTGGGGCTTGTGGACTTAATTCATAACCTAAGATTGTTCCTTCCAATAATAAATCGGGGTTAATTGTACTTAGTTTAAGGCTTGTATTTCGCTGAAAATATTCTTTTAACTTTTCGTTGGCTTCAAGAGATAAGTTAGTTGGACCTCCTGCAGCCTCCATTTTAATGTTACTTATTTGAATGGTTTTAAGTTCTGAAGCAAGACTTGCACCTTTAAAACTATAACAAGCATTAAATACCCACAATACTGCTAAACCACCTATCATTAATTTACAAGTCTTCCAGATCATATTGTTTTATTTTTCGATATAATGTTCGTTCTGAAATACCTAAATCTTTTGCTGCGTATTTACGTTTATTTTTATTTTTCAATAAAGCTTTTATGATAATTTCCTTTTCCTGTTTTTCCAATGAAAGTGTTACATCTTCAGCGTTAGTAGATGTTTCATCCTCAATTATTGGTTCTGCAAAAGCAATATCATCCTCCAATTCATTTTCTTTTTCATGAATACTGATTACATTTTCAGCACTTGGCAGTGTTAAGTTTGGCTTGACCAATTTTTCGATTGAACTTTGACTAGCTACATCTTGAAATACCGATAAATTTTCATTTAATATTTCATAAGCCTTATCATTACCTGACTCAATTACTTTCAAAAGGATTTTTTTCAATTCAGTTACATCCTTTTTTAAATCAAATAAAATTTTATATAAAATCTCTCTTTCATTTAAGTTTTCTGTTGAAGTAAACCCATCAGTCTTGATAATTTTTGAAGAAATTTTAGGTTCATTAAATTCTAAATAACTAGCTAATTTTTCATCGTCTACTATTCGATCTCCTAATTCTAAAACTGAAATTTGTTCAGCTAAGTTTTTTAACTGACGAATGTTTCCAGGAAATCTTTGCTTTTTCAATAAATCCTTCGCTTCATTCGTTAAAGTGATTGGCTTTACATGGTGTAACTCAGAAAAATCTGTTGTAAATTTTCTAAATAATAATTCAATATCATCACCACGTTCTCTTAAAGGTGGAACATAAATTGGTACAGTGGCCAAACGATAATATAAATCTTCTCTAAATTTTCCTTTGTCAATTGCTTCGATCAAATTAACGTTAGTTGCAGCTACAACTCGAACATTCGTTTTTTGAACCTTAGAAGAGCCTACACGTAAAAATTCACCATTTTCTAAAACACGTAATAACCTCGCTTGTGTACCTAAAGGCATCTCACCAATTTCATCTAAAAAAATTGTTCCACCGTCAGTTACTTCAAAATATCCCTTTCTACTTTCCATTGCACCTGTGAAAGAACCCTTTTCATGACCAAATAATTCTGAATCAATTGTACCCTCAGGTATAGCTCCACAATTGACAGCAATAAATTGTCCGTGTTTTCTTTTAGAAAGCTGATGAATTATTTTTGAAAAAGACTCCTTACCAGACCCACTTTCACCTGTAATCAAAACAGTCATATCTGTCGCTGCAACTTGCTCCGCTACCGATATGGCTTGTAAGAGGGAAGGGGAATTACCTATAATTCCAAATCTTGCCTTTATCGATGAAATATGGTTTGAATTAAACATTATACAATTTCTCCCTTTAATGTTCCAGTGGTGCAATCCGTGATTTTAACCATCACATAATCTCCGATTTTTTCAGATTTTTTATTAAAAACAACAATTTTATTCGAATCATTTCTACCAAAATGTTGTTCGGATGACTTTTTTGAATTTCCTTCCACTAAAACTTTTTGAATTTGTCCAACTTGTCGTTTATTCCTTATTCCGGAGTGTTGACGTTGTAAATCAATAATTTCGGCTAAACGACGTTTTTTTACTTCTTCAGGAATATCATCTGTTAACTTTTTCTCAGCTGGTGTTCCAGGACGTTCGGAATAAGCAAACATATACCCAAAATCATATTGGACTAATTCCATCAAAGATAAGGTATCTTGATGCTCTTCTTCTGTTTCAGAACAAAAGCCAGCAATTAGATCATGTGAAATACCACAATCTTCGCCCAAAATTCTTCTAATTGATTCAACTCGTTCCAAATACCATTCTCTTGTATAGGTGCGATTCATTAGTTCTAAAATTCTATTATTACCACTTTGAGCTGGAAGATGAATATTTTTACAAATATTTTCATGTTTTGCCATGGTATGCAAAACTTCATCGGTAATATCTTTCGGATGGGAAGTAGAGAAACGAACTCGCAATTCAGGATTTACTTTTGCAACTTCTTCTAAAAGCATAGCAAAGCTAACCGATTCATTAGTTTCTGGATTTATCCAATGGTAAGAATCCACATTCTGTCCCAATAATGTTACTTCCTTATATCCATTTTTATATAAATTTTCACATTCATTTATGATTGAATAAACATCTCTTGATCGCTCTCTGCCTCTGGTGAAGGGAACTACACAAAACGAACACATATTATTACATCCACGCATGATACTAACAAATGCAGTCACACCATTCGAATGTAATCTAACAGGCTCAATATTTCCGTACGTTTCTTCTTTCGACAAAAATACATTGATTGCCTTGTTACCTGATTCTATTTCTCCCATCAACCGAGGAAGATCACGATAGGAGTCAGGGCCTGCAACTAAATCGACAATTTTTTCTTCCTCAATTAATTTAACCTTTAATCGCTCTGCCATACAACCCAAGATTCCAACTGTTAAATCTGGATTATTCTTTTTCAGTTGATGGAAACTTTTTAATCGATTTCGTATTTTTTGTTCTGCATTATCACGAATCGCGCATGTATTTAATAAAATGGCATCAGCATCTTGAAGCGATGCTGTTGTACCAAATCCATTTTCCAGCAAAATTGATGTTACAATTTCAGAATCAGCAAAGTTCATCTGACAGCCATAACTTTCGATATAAACTTTTTTTTGAACATCAGAATAGAAAAAATTTTCTGATATTTTAGGCAAATCTAGGCCTTCTACTTCTTCTTTAGATAAAACTTTTAAATCTTGCATTGAATGAGACTAACAATTAATCTTACAAAGATATGACATTTTGACAGAATTAAGAGACGATTTTGCCTGAATTCAGGTAAATAATTTGATCTGATTGTGTGGTTAATTTTTCGTTATGAGTAACCATTAATATAGTTTGATGAAAGTTATCCTTAATTTCTAAAAATAATTCATATAAATTTTGAGCATTTATATTGTCTAAATTACCAGTTGGTTCATCTGCCAAAAGTAATTTAGGTTTATTAATCAATGCACGTGCAACTGCTATTCTTTGCTGTTCTCCTCCAGAAATTTGCGAAGGAAGTTTTTCTAATAAATGGCCTACTTGAAGTCGCTCAACAAGTTGATGCAAATAGTCAATTTCTTCTTCACTTATTTTTTTTTCTCTGATATATAAAGGCATTAATATATTTTCTTTACATGTAAATTCTCCCAATAAATTATGAAATTGATAAACAAATCCTAGATTTTGATTACGAAAATGAACCAATTCATTTTCGTTCATTGAATTGTAAGAAATCATATCAAACAAAATTGACCCCGAATCAAATTTCATTAAAGTCCCGATAATATGGAGTAATGTACTTTTTCCAGACCCTGATGGACCAAGGATTGAGATCAATTCATTTTGTTTTATTTTAAATGAAATATCCTTTAAAATAATTTGCTGTTGAATCGTTTTGGAAATATTATTTAATTCCAACATTTTTTTGAACAATTTTTAGAATTTAAAGAAGTTAAGCTAAACTTTTAAATATTTAGCAAATAAGTAGTAATTTCACGAATTAAAAAACAAAATTATTTAAAATGAATATTCACGAATACCAAGCAAAAGAAATTTTGAAAGGCTACGGAGTTAGAATTCAGGAGGGTATCGTTGTTGATCAGGTGGCAGATGCAGTTCCAGCAGCAGAAAAATTAAAAGAACTAACAGGTACAGGATGGTTTGTGGTGAAAGCCCAAATTCATGCAGGTGGTAGAGGAAAAGGTGGCGGAGTTAAACTTGCAAAAAATCTTGAGGAAGTTAAAGAGCGCGCAAGTCAAATTTTAGGCATGCAATTAGTAACGCATCAAACTGGGCCAGAAGGTAAAAAAGTGAATAAGATATTGATTTCTGAAGATGTATACTATCCAGGGGAATCAGAAACAAAAGAGTATTATTTATCAATCCTATTAGATAGAGGTAAAGCTTGCAATGTAATCATGGCATCTACTGAAGGTGGTATGGATATTGAAGAAGTTGCAGAACATAGTCCAGAAAAAATTATTAAGGAATGGATTGATCCTCGAGTAGGATTACAAGATTTCCAGGCGCGTAAAGTTGCCTTTTTATTAGGATTAAGTGGACAAGCTTTTAAAGAAATGGTTTCTTTTATTAAGTCTTTATACAAGGCATATGTTGAAACTGATTCTTCTATGTTTGAAATCAATCCGGTATTAAAAACATCTGATAATAAAATTTTAGCAGTTGATGCTAAGGTTAACTTGGATGATAATGCATTATACCGTCATAAAGATTTAGCTGTTTTAAGAGATATTACTGAAGAGGATCCATTAGAAGTAGAGGCAGCTGAAAACGATTTAAATTACGTCAAATTAGATGGTAATGTTGGATGTATGGTGAATGGTGCAGGTCTAGCAATGGCAACTATGGATATCATCAAATTGTCAGGTGGAGATCCCGCAAACTTTTTAGATGTTGGGGGTGGAGCAAATGCAAAAACTGTAGAAGCTGGATTTAGAATTATCTTAAAAGACCCAAATGTAAAAGCAATTTTAATCAACATCTTTGGTGGTATCGTTCGTTGTGATCGTGTGGCTAATGGTGTTGTTGAAGCTTATAAAAATATTGGAGAAATTAATGTGCCAATTATTGTTCGTTTGCAAGGAACAAATGCAGAAGAAGGAGCAGCTATTATTAATAATTCTGGCTTAAAGGTATTTTCTGCCGTTTTATTAAAAGATGCAGCTAAATTAGTTTCAGAAGTATTAAAGTAACATGAAAATAATTTGTGTAGGTAGAAATTATGTAGATCATATTGCTGAATTGGCAAATGAAAAACCTACGGAACCGGTTTTGTTTATCAAACCGGATTCTGCCTTATTAGAAAAGGATAAACATTTCTACCTTCCAAAATTTTCAAACGATATACATCACGAAATTGAACTTGTTTTTCGAATAGGTAAGGTTGGTAAAAATATTGATTCAAAATTTGCCTCTAAATATATAGATTCCTATGGAATTGGTATTGATTTTACTGCAAGAGATGTTCAGTCAAAACTAAAAGAAAAAGGATTACCTTGGGAAAAAGCCAAAGCCTTTGATGGGTCAGCTTTTGTATCTAATCTCAAGTCATTCAGTCCTGAAATACTAAATAATCCTATTAATTTTTCTTTAAAGAAAAATAATCAGTTAGTTCAGGAAGGTTCGTCAGATTTAATGATTTGGAAAATTGAATCTTTAATTGAAGAAATTTCAAAGTATTTTACCTTAAAAACAGGAGATCTGATTTTCACCGGAACTCCTGCGGGTGTGGGAGCAGTTAAAGAAAATGATCAATTAGAGGGTTATTTGGAAGGCGAAAAACTATTTGAATTAAAAATATTGTAATTTTTATGAAACTATCAATAGGAGATAAGGCTCCCATAATCAATCAAACGGATTCTGATGGTTTTTTGATTGACTTTAATCAATTAAAGGGTCAAAAAATTGTATTATATTTTTATCCGAAAGATGATACACCTGGTTGTACAGCACAGGCCTGTAATTTAAATGAAAACCTAGATAATTTACAATCTAAAGGTTTTAAAATTATTGGAGTAAGTATTGACACCAATGAAAAGCATCAAAAATTTAAAAAGAAATATGGTTTAAACTTTTCATTGCTTGCTGATGTTGATCAAAAAATAGTAAATGATTATGGAGTTTGGGTTGAAAAATCAATGTATGGTAAAACATATATGGGTACAGCTCGAACAACTTTTATCATAAATGAAGAGGGTATAATAACAGATATTATCGAAAAAGTGGATACAAAAAATCATTTTAATCAAATCCACTAATATAATTATGCAAACACAAGAATTAGAAAAAATTGCATCTCAGGTACGAAGAGATATTTTAAGAATGGTTCACGGATGTCAATCTGGACACCCTGGAGGATCCCTAGGTTGTACAGATTTACTTGTTGGTTTGTTTTTTAATTCCATGAATTTGAAATCAAATGAAAACAATCAAGTAAGCTTTGATATTTCAGGTAATGGTGAAGATGTATTTTATTTATCCAATGGACATATTAGTCCTTTGTTATATTCTGTATTAAGTCGTAGAGGTTACTTCCCAGTAAGTGAACTTGCTACTTTTAGAAAAATAAATTCAAGATTACAAGGTCACCCTACTCCTCATGAGCATTTAGAAGGTATTAGAATTGCTTCTGGTAGTTTAGGACAAGGATTGAGTGTTGCCATTGGTACTGCTCAGTCAAAAAAATTAAATAACGATTCGAATTTGGTGTATTGTTTGATGGGGGATGGTGAACAAAATGAAGGTCAAGTTTGGGAAGCAGCAATGTACGCACCTCATCATAAAGTTGATAATTTAATTGCAATTATTGACGAGAATGGACAACAAATAGATGGTCCTACTGAAAAGGTAATGAGTAATAGAAATCTTGAAGCTAAATATAAAGCATTTGGGTGGGCTGTATTACATATGGATGGAAATAATATGTCTAATGTTGTTTCTACTTTAAAACAAGCAAAGGAATTAAGTGGAAAAGGTTCTCCTATAATGATTTTAATGAAAACGGAAATGGGAGCTGGTGTGGATTTCATGATGTATTCACATAAATGGCATGGGGTTGCTCCAAATGATCAGCAATTAGCCGATGCACTAGCCCAATTAAACGAAACATTAGGAGATTATTAATTTATATAAAGATGGCATTTTTCACATACGAAACGAAAAAAGATACAAGATCCGGTTTTGGTGCTGGAATGGAATATTTAAGTTTAAACAACCCTAATGTAGTCGCACTTTGTGCTGATTTAATAGGTTCATTAAAATTAGAAGCATTTATTAAAAATGCACCTGAAAGATTTTTCCAAACAGGTATTGCAGAAGCTAATATGATTGGAATTTCCGCCGGTATGGCTGTCACTGGAAAAATTCCATTTGCAACAACTTTTGCAAATTTTGGAACAGGAAGAGTATATGACCAAATTCGTCAATCAGTAGCATATTCAGGTACTAATGTTAAAATTTGTTGTTCCCATGCTGGCTTGACATTAGGTGAGGACGGTGCAACACACCAGATTCTTGAAGATATTGGTTTAATGAAAATGCTTCCAGGAATGGTGGTTATTAATCCTTGTGATTATAACCAAACTAAAGCAGCAACGATTGCAATTGCTGACTATAATGGTCCCGTATATCTCCGTTTTGGTCGACCTGTAGTTCCAGTTTTTACACCTGAAGATCAAAAATTTGAAATTGGAAAAGCCTTAAAATTAATTGAAGGAAGCGATGTAAGTATTTTTGCAACGGGTCATTTAGTTTGGGAATCTATACAAGCTGCAGAAATTTTAAAAGAAAATGGAATTTCAGCCGAAGTTATCAATATTCATACCATTAAACCGTTAGATTCTGAAGCAATTTTAACCTCTTTAGCTAAAACAAAATGTTTAGTTTCAGCGGAAGAACACCAATTAAATGGAGGATTAGGAGACTCAATCGCTCAATTATTAGTTCAAACTACAGCTTACCCAATGGAATTCGTAGGTGTAAATGATTCATTCGGTGAATCAGGTAAACCAACAGAATTAATGGAAAAATATGGATTAAGTGCATCGAATATAGTAGAAAAAGCATTAAAAGCTATTTCTAGAAAATAATCAGAAAGGATATCCGATACCAATATTAAATTCAATTGGGTTCTCACCAACGCTTAAAGCAGTTTTGTTGAGAACCCATTTTTTATTGACTTCATTTGCAGGATTAATTACTTTAGTCGCTAAATCCAATCTCAATAAAAAATAATTAAAATCCCAACGAAGACCAAAACCTGTACCAACTGCAAGTTGATCATAAAAAGTATTCAATTTAAAAACAGTTTCTTGGGGGGCATTTGATTGATTAAAATTCCAAACATTCCCTGCATCAACAAATAGTGCGCCATTCATCACTCCAAAAAACTTGAATAATTTAAATCGTAATTCTGCCGATGTTTCTAAAAGCATACTACCCGGCTGTTCAATTAAGCCAGATGAACTGTTTGCACCAGGTCCTAATCTTCTGGGCTTCCAAGCTCTTAAACTACTTGGTCCACCCATAAAAAAGTTTTTTTCATAAGGTAGTTGAAATCCATTTTCATTGCCATAGGCATAGGCAATACCCGTTAAAAATTTAACGGCAAATTGCGTAGTTCCATGATACCCAAGCAGTAAATATTTCCTATAATCTACACTTAATCGAAGAAAGCGATAAAACTGTAAATCTTTTTGAGAACTAAATAAATTAGAAATAAATTGAATTTTCTTTTCAGGTAACAAATTCAAAGTAGTTCCACCTGATTCCACACCAACATTCATGGTATATCCTTCAATTAAGGAATTACTATAATTAAAATTTCTAAGATTATAATTAAAATAAATGGAGGAAACAAAAGAAGGATTAAAACTCCTATATAAGTTATTTCCTTTCGTTTGTAATTCATTTAAATAATTTTGAAATTCAGATGAAATATTGGTGTTTGGATAGGAGGTGTTAATTAAATTTAAATCAAGTAAGGATAGTTGAAAATATTTGTTTGTGGATTTTCTCCAATTATACTTTTGAAATATTTTCATATTGGTCCGTAAATATTCAGGTCGATTAATATAATCGTAACCTAATCCGATTTGAGTTTGCGGAGCAAAATAATCACCAATCCAATTACTAATTTTAGAATGAAGATACAATTCTGGAAAATTTAGTGTAGATGAAAAATTTAATTCAAGATTATTACGTGTTTGGCTTGTATTGATAAATCCAGCTTGTGCCTCATATCCTAATCTGACGGAAAAATCAAGATAATCTAAATTTGATGCAACGCGTCGAATCTTTAAGGAATTAGTTAAAAAAGGACCAGGTATACCTCGAAAAACACTTCCACCAATCTCTGAAGTAAAATTTAATTTATCACTCTCAAGTAACTCAATATGAGGACTTAAGAATGTACTACTTGTATCAAATCGAATTGAAACAGATTTAAATTGGTCGGTTAAATAGATGTTTTGTAAACCTTGATTTAGTTTGGTGATTGAATATAAATCATTCGGTTGAATTTTCAATAATTTACTAAGGATTTGTTTACTTTTCAAATCAATGGGTTCAAACTGATACCCATTAATCGAGTGCTTTATTAAATAGTCTGCCTGATCAAAACGAAAAATTCGATCATAATATTTATTGATATAAATTCCTTTTGCATCAGGAATCTTATAGACTAATCCAACATTACGTAAAGTTGAATCTTTCATATCATTCAAATAGATACCTAAATCGTTGGAGGAAAAATAATAATATCCATGATCTTTTAGATATAAAGCAATTTTTTCCTTTTCTTTTTGAAGTACATCTAAATTTAAAATTCGATTTTTTAAAATTAAACTTTCAGTTTGTAGATATTTAGTTGTTAAGTTTTGTAAAACGGGATTATTGATTAAAATAGAATCTTGTTTTGAAAATACACTTAATTGTCCTTCATTGACTTTAATGTTAATTCCATATAAATTGTCCCTTTGAAGAGTAGAATCTATTTTAATCTGTAAATCTGATTTTAAATACCCATTTTTCCGATAATAACTTGACAAATTGTTTTTAATATCAAGCAGAAATTGATTGTCAAAACTTGGATTATAATTATTGAAAAAATGAATTGTAGGATTTTTTAAACCGAGTGAGTCTCTTATATTTCGTTTATTCTCTAGAAATAAATATAATTTAGAGGAAAAGATTCTCTTATATGAATATTTTAGCTGAAATACATTAGCTCTAATATCAGATTCTGGAACTACCTTTGTACCTATAATATTAATATAAGAAACTTTAGGAGTAGTAGGTACATATTCTCTAATGCCTTTACATGAAGTAAAACCAATTGTTAATATCAGAAACAATAAAATATTTTTCAAAATGTCCTTATCAAATAGACAGATAAAATTAATCAATTCTTTACACTCAAAAAAAGGAAGAAAGGAGAATCTTAAATTTTTAGTAGAAGGAGAAAAAGTTATTAACGAATTAATAAATTCAAATTGGTCTATAGATTTTATAGTATTAAATGAAAAATACACGTTAGAATATCAAAATCAGGCAAATATTTATTTTTTGCCCGAGGAGTCAATCACAAAATTATCTAGTTTACATACAAATACTTTTGGCATTGCAGTAGTCGAGATGAAAAAATCCCCTGAAAACATCTTTTCTAATATCGGGCTTACACTTTTTTTAGATGGAATTCGAGATCCTGGCAATTTGGGGACAATTATTCGAATATGTGATTGGTATGGAATTAAAACAATTTTTACATCATTTGATTCCACGGAATTTTATAATCCAAAAACAATTATTTCTACTATGGGGTCTTTTATTCGTATAAATGTAGTGGAAATATCCTTTTTAGAATTGGTTAAAAACTTGCCAAAACATCGAATTGTTGGAACTTTTTTAGAGGGAACTTCTATTTATGAATATTCCTTCAAGCCAAATCAAATAATAGTTTTAGGAAATGAATC
>JBEGQV010000273.1:0-24481 GCA_041180785.1 Bacteroidota bacterium
TTCATTCATCCTGTCAATTGGATTTTGGTTCCATTGGCAAAGGTTTTGTTGCACAAGAAGTATTAAATTTTTTGGTAAAAAGTGGATTTCCATATGTGTTGGTCGATGCAGGAGGTAAAATCGTATGTACGCAGGTCAATGAAAGTGGAGAAAATTGGAAGATTGGTTTAGAAATGCCACAAAGCAAAAACATTGTTAATAAACTGGTAAATGCCAGCAACGTTGCACTAGCAAGTTCTGGAAATACGTATCAAGTACTTTCTTTGGATGGTAAGCTGTATTCTCATGTGTTGGATGCAACCACTGGTTGGGCAGTGGAACATTCAAGGTCTGCAACTGTTGTATGCAAAGATGGTGCCCGAGCAGATTGGCTTGCAACAGCAGCAACTTTACTGTCTATTGAACAATTAAAAGAAATTATGGATATATTTAAGGATATAAAAATTTTGGTTTGGCAAAATAATGCTGATAAATTAGACATAATCTTCAACCACAACATTTTGTAATGATGAAAAAAGGTGCGTTTAAAAAGATTTTTAGTGTGCTTGCTATCTTGCTTGTTACTCATTTGAATGCGCAAACGATAAAAACTTATACACAGCAAATCCCCGGTAGCACTGTTTCTTTTGAGATGATTGCAGTACCATCAGGTACATTCAACAGTCTTTCTGTTGAACCCTTTTGGATCGGAAAAACGGAAGTGACGTATGATGAATATCAATTATTTTTTGAGGAAGATAGAGATTTAGCACCCAAGCCACCGGTAGAAGGCCCTGATGCCATTACTCGACCAAGTCCACCCTATATCGATTTTACATTAGGTATGGGAAAAGTTGGAGGCTTTCCTGCCAATTCCATGCAACAATTTGCAGCGCTTATGTATTGTAAGTGGTTATATGCAAAAACAAAAATATTTTATCGACTAGCCACTGAGTCGGAATGGGAATATGCTTTTCAGTTAGGAGCTAAAAATAGTCAAACAGAAGATCTATTGAAGGAGGCATGGGTTGCTGAAAATTCAGAAAATAGGTATTATAGAGTTGCACAGAAAAAACCGAATGCTTTGGGGATTTATGATATGTTGGGGAATGTTTCCGAATGGGTTTTAGATCATTATCAGGAAAAACGACCAAATATAAATCCCAATGAGGCCGTTTTTATTGATAAATATGCAGATGCGGTAGTCAAAGGTGGCAATTTTGCGACCTCAAAAAAGGAACTTTCAGGTCAATATCGAATTCCTGCGGATCCTATTTGGAACCGAAGAGATCCACAAATTCCGAAAAGTAAGTGGTGGAATGCAGATGCACCATTTGTTGGTTTCCGAATTGTTAGGCCTGGAAAACAACCTTTAGAAGCTGAAATAAGAAGCTTTTTTGCTAAATATTTAGATGAATAATGATAAACCTTTAATACGATTATGAAAAATTCAAGAAGAGACTTTGTGAAAAAATCTGGGTTAATTACCGGTGGATTGACACTTGCACCTTGGCTATCAAATGTTAGTTTTTCGCAAAGCAATGTGAATGATACGATCAAAGTGGCCTTAATCGGCTGTGGAGGCCGAGGAACCGGAGCGATTGTTCAAGCGCTGTCCACTAAAGAAAATATTCAATTAGTTGCGATGGCAGATGTTTTTAGAGACCGATTGGATGGATGCTATAAAAGTATCATGACTTCCAGAGAGAAAGACAAGTCTGCCAAAGCCCTACCTGTAAATCAAAAGGTAAATGTTCCCGAAGATCATAAATTTGTGGGTTTTGATGCCTATAAAAAGGCGATGGAGTTGGCGGATGTGGTGATATTGACAACTCCTCCTGGATTTAGACCATATCATTTTGAGGAGGCAGTGAATCAGGGCAAGCAAATATTTATGGAAAAACCGGTGGCAACCGATCCAGCCGGCATTCAGCGCGTATTAGCAGCAGCAAAAATTGCCAAGCAAAAAAAATTAAACGTAGTGGTTGGTTTGCAACGTCACTATCAAAATTCGTACAGAGAATTAATGAAACGTGTGCAAGACGGACAAATTGGCGATATCGTTTCGGCAGCATGTTGGTGGAATAATGATGGAGTATGGGTGAAACCAAGAACAGCTGGACAAACGGAAATGGAATATCAATTGAGAAACTGGTATTATTTCAATTGGATTTGTGGCGATCATATTACCGAGCAACATATACATAATATAGATGTGATCAATTGGGCGAAAAACGGGTACCCTGTCAGAGCCAGAGGAACGGGAGGAAGAGAAGTTCGAAAAGGGAAAAATTATGGGGAAATTTTTGATCACCATCTGGTTGAATTTGAGTACGCAGATGGAACAATTTTAAATAGTCAGTGTCGACATATTCCTGGAACATGGACTAAAGTAGATGAACTGATCATTGGTACCAAAGGAAAGGTAGAATTTGATGCGGCCAAAATCTTGGATCATAAAGGAAACCTGAAATTTGGTTATGATAAGAAGACATTAGAAAATAACCCTTATCAAACAGAGCATGATGAATTATGGGCCGAGGTTGCAGCTGGTAATTATAAATTTGCTGATGCAGAAAATGGGGCTTATTCGACAATGACATCAATTTTAGGTCGCATGGCAACCTATTCTGGACAAGTTATCGAATGGGATCAAGCAATCAATTCTGGCTTGAGTATTGCACCAAAGAGCTTTACTTGGGATGCAGATATGCCAGTGAAACCAGATGAGAATGGTTTGTACCCAGTAGCTGTACCAGGAAAAACAAAGTATTTTTAGAAAAATCTCTTCTTATTTGAATTTTAGTGAGTAAATTGCATCTTGATTTAAGATATGATGTATGATGAATTATCAACCTTCTGATTTTTTACCAATTTTTGTTCAATTAGCAGCAGCTATGGGTTTTATTGTTTTTACAATGATCGTAACTCATATTTTAGGTCCGAGAAGAAGTACAAAATTAAAAGATGAGGTTTTTGAGTGTGGTATTGAGGCACAGGGAGATGCTCGTACACCTATTTCCATTAAGTATTTTTTAGTGGCCATCTTGTTTGTGTTGTTTGACATTGAAATTGTATTTATGTACCCATGGGCAGTCAATTTTAAGGCGCTGTCTTGGACAGGTTTTTGGGAAATGGCTGTTTTTATGGGCTTATTGTTGGCGGGATTTGTGTATGTGATTAAAAAAGGAGTTTTAAAGTGGGAGAAGTAGTAAGCTCTCATTTATGTTTGAAATAGCTTAGATAGATAATATGAGTAATGCAGGTGTTCAAATCGTAGATGCTCCTCCAGGAATAGAGGGACAAGGATTTTTTGCCACTAGTTTGGATCATTTAGTGGGTATGGCACGTTCGAATTCATTGTGGCCTTTACCATTCGCAACATCCTGTTGCGGTATTGAGTTTATGGCAACAATGGCGGCTCATTATGATATTTCCCGATTTGGTTCGGAGCGTATGAGTTTTTCGGCTCGTCAGGCAGACGTGTTGATGGTTATGGGAACAATCGCCAAGAAAATGGCCCCTGTTGTCAAGCAAGTGTATTTACAAATGGCAGAACCTCGATGGGTTCTTTCGGTTGGAGCTTGTGCAAGTTCAGGTGGTATTTTTGATACCTATTCTGTCTTACAGGGTATCGACCGTGTGATTCCGGTTGATGTGTATGTACCAGGCTGTCCGCCACGTCCAGAGCAAATTTTAGAAGGTTTTATGCAGATTCAAGAGTTGGCAAAAAATGAGTCGACTCGTAGAAGACATACACCAGAGTATAAAGAATTGTTGGCCTCATACGGTATAGAATAGTTTTACATGGAGAATATAAATCAACAAATCGTAGAGGATCTTCAAAAACAATTTGGGGAACAATCTATTTATGGAATTGGGGAGTCGCATGGGATTCTTCAGGTGACAGTTGGTGTAGACACAATTGTCCCATTGATGCATTATTTGTACCAACATCCAACTTTTAAATTTCAGTTTTTGACTGATTTGGCGGGGATTCATTTTCCAGATGCGAAAGGTCAAGAATTAGGTGTGGTGTATCATTTACATAGTTTAGAAAATAACGTTCGTTTGTGGGTGAAAGCCTATGCGCCAATCGAAAATCCTGTATTCCCAACCATTACGGGTTTATATGCTACTTCAAATTGGATGGAGCGTGAAGCTTTTGATTTTTACGGAATCATTTTTGAAGGTCACCCAAATTTGACACGTATATTGAATGTTGACGAGATGGATTATCATCCGCTTCGTAAGGAATATCCTTTAGAAGACGCTACTCGTCATGATAAAATTGATGAATTGTTCGGTAGATAGACTACAAAAATATGTCTGAAATAGCCTTAGTAAATAATCCAAACGTAGGAATTGATCATACAGCCAAGAGTGGTCCTTATGTAAATGAGTTGACTACCTTAAACCTTGGTCCTACGCACCCAGCCACGCACGGTATTTTTCAAAATATCTTGACCATGGATGGGGAGACCATCGTTGATGCAGAGCAAACAGTTGGTTACATTCACCGCGCTTTTGAAAAAATTGCTGAAAGAAAGCCTTTGTATCAAATTACCACTTTAACGGACCGCATGAATTATTGTTCAGCACCTATCAATAACATGGGATGGCATATGACGGTGGAAAAGTTGTTGGGAATTGAAGTACCTAAGCGTGCTCAATACATGCGAGTTATTTTAATGGAATTGGCGAGAATTGCCGATCACATAATTTGTAACTCCGTATTAGCAGTTGATACGGGTGCCCTAACGGGTTTCTTGTACGTGTTTCAGTGGAGAGAATTTATTTATGAAATTTATGAGGAGCTTTGCGGAGCACGTTTGACAACAAACATGGGCCGATTCGGAGGAATGGAAAGAGATTTTTCTCCTGTAGCGATTGAAAAAATAAATAAAGTCTTGGCCGAATTGCCAAAAGCTCTAAAAGAGTTTGAAGGATTAGTAATGCGTAACAGAATCTTTATGGATCGTACGCAAAATGTAGGAGGTATTTCAGGTGAGCGCGCATTGAATTACGGATTTACGGGTCCTAATTTACGTGCAGCAGGAGTTGACTATGATGTCCGCGTGATGAATCCGTACTCCTCTTACGAAGATTTTGAATTTGAAGTACCTGTTGGGACAAAAGGAGATACCTATGATCGTTTCATGGTACGACAAGAAGAAATGTGGCAAAGTTTGCGCATCATTGAGCAGGCGATGAAGAATTTGCCAACAGGACCTTTTCATGCAGATGCACCTCATTATTATTTGCCAGAAAAACAAGAAGTATATAAAAACATGGAAGCCCTGATTTATCATTTCAAGATCATCATGGGTGAAATTGATGCGCCAGTTGGTGAGGTCTATCATTCAGTTGAAGGAGGAAATGGCGAATTAGGATTTTATTTAGTGTCAGACGGAGGACGTAGTCCATACCGTTTGAAATTTAGAAGACCTTGCTTTATTTATTATCAGGCATTTCCTGAAATGATTAAAGGTACGACATTGTCGGATGCGATTGTTACAATGTCGTCGATGAATGTAATTGCAGGTGAATTAGATACATAGTTAATTGGATGGAAGCGAAAAATCAAGTGGCCTTTCCGGCAGAAACTTTAGAATTAGTTAAAAAAATTATAGCTCGTTATCCTGAAGGAAAGCAGAAATCTGCCTTGCTTCCAATTTTACATTTGGCACAAGCTGAATGGAAATGGATGCGTCCGGAAGTGATGGATTATGTGGCTAGTTTATTAAATATTCAACCAGTGGAAGTATATGAAGTAGCTACTTTTTATACGATGTTTCATTTGGAACCAGTTGGAGAGCATGTCATTGAATATTGTAGAACTGGACCTTGTTGTTTAATGGGCGGGGTAGAAGTATACGACCATTTGAAAAAACGATTGGGCATACAGACAGGTGAAACAACAGCAGATGGTAAGTTTACTATTAAGGAAGTTGAATGTTTAGCGGCCTGTGGCTGGGGACCTGTGTTTCAGATCAGAGAAAAATATTACATGAACCTAACGAAAGAAAAGGTTGATCAAATCATAGACGAATTAGGAAAATAAGCGAGGATGAAAATTTTAACCGAACATATTGAAGTACCTAATATTGAAACTATTGATGTTTTTATAAAGCATGGTGGTTATCAAGCTGTAAAAAAGGCTTTGAAAAAAATGACTCCTGATGAGGTTACGGAGGAAGTGAAAAAATCAGGTTTACGTGGACGTGGCGGTGCAGGTTTTCCAGTGGGTATGAAATGGTCATTTTTAGCCAAACCAGAGGGTGTGCCTCGTTACCTTGTATGCAATGCAGATGAGTCGGAGCCAGGTACCTTTAAGGATCACTATTTAATGGCTAAAACACCTCATACCTTAATTGAAGGAATGATTGTTTCTTCTTTTGCTTTAGGTGCCAATACATCCTATATCTACGTTCGTGGAGAATTGATGTATGTGATTCAAATTCTTGAAAAAGCAATTCAAGAAGCTTACGATAAAGGCTTTTTGGGTAAAAATATTTTAGGCTCAGGTTATGATCTAGATTTATATGTTCAACCTGGAGGAGGAGCTTATATCTGTGGAGAAGAAACAGCCTTACTGGAATCTCTTGAAGGAAAAAGAGGGAATCCGAGAAATAAACCACCATTTCCAGCAGTTAAAGGATTGTGGCAATGTCCGACTGTTGTAAATAATGTGGAATCAATTTCTGCTACTTCCTGGATTGTGAACAATGGTGGTGATGCCTATGCAGCCATTGGAGAAGGAAGAAGTACGGGTACAAAATTGATTTCAGTTTCTGGCCACGTCAAGAAACCAGGTGTTTACGAAATTCCATTAGGAATTACCGTTGAAGATTTTATCTACAGTGATGAATGGTGCGGTGGAATAAGAGATGGGCATAAGTTAAAGGCTGTAGTAGCAGGAGGAAGTTCAGTGCCAATTTTACCTGCAGAGTTGATCCTAACGACAGCTGCTGGTGAAAAAAGAAGAATGACCTATGAATCCTTGTCAGATGGTGGATTTGCAACCGGTACCATGTTGGGTTCAGGTGGATTTATTGTGATGGATGAAACAACATGTATTGTTCACAATACATTGACCTTCGGACAATTTTATCACCATGAATCTTGTGGACAATGTTCACCTTGTAGAGAAGGTACAGGTTGGATGGATAAAGTCTTACGACGTATTGAAAACGGAGAAGGAAGAAAAGAAGATATTGATTTATTAGTTGATGTTGCTAAAAAGATTGAGGGCAATACCATTTGTCCATTAGGAGATGCAGCATCTTGGCCAGTGGCAGCAGCCATTCGCCATTTTAGAGATGAATTTGAATGGCATGTTGAACATCCAGAAGAAGCAACAAAACCAGGCGCGGTGTATATGCGTCCGGGAGCAAGTTGGACTAAATAAGTAATATGTCGAAAAAGATTTTGTTCATAGGTCATGATGCCAATCGTGCAGGTGCACAGATTGTGTTATTAAATTGGCTGAAAGAGCAAAAGAAAAAAGGTGTTGAAAATTATTTACTGCTCGAATCGGGCGGTGCCTTATTAAGTCAATACCAAAAATATGCCAAGGTGTGGGTCTGGAAAGTGGAGCGGAATAAAGGCAATCGAATTTTAAAGAAATTACCTTTTTTCAAACGTGAAGAAAGTTTAGATGATCAACCAACGCGAGAAGAAGTAGCCTTGTTGATGCGAGAATTAAGAAAAGAACGATTTGACTTACTGATTGCAAACACAGTGGCCTCTTTGTCTTTGCTAAGACGAATACATGGTTTACGAGCAGAATTAGCTTGCTATGTGCATGAATTGGATTTTTCGTTGTCCATGTATGCTTCAGAAGAAGATTTAAAATTTTTAGCTGACAAAGTGAACAATGTGCTTGTCGTATCAGAGAAAGTAGGCGAAGTGCTTCAAAACAGATGCCAAATTTCCTCGGAAAAACTAAAGATGTTCCCTCCAATGGTTGAGTTGTTTAAGAGTTCTCGATCCAAGCAATCTGACTTCTTAAAGCAAGAATTAGGAATTCCACTTGATGCGAAAGTTGTGTTGGGTTGTGGATTAGCAGAATGGAGAAAAGGAACAGATATTTTTGTCCGCGTAGCGAGAAAGCTCTTGAAAAAGGGTGAAAATGTTCATTTTATTTGGTTAGGTATCAGCTCAAATTTATTTTCAGAAGAAATTAAGGCTGATTGTAGAATGTATGATCCGGAAGGAAAAATTCATTTGGTGCCTGTTAAAGCAGATGCAAAACCGTATTTTGAAATGGCAGATGTGTTTTTTCTTTCTTCGCGAGAAGATCCTTTTCCGCTCGTTATGCTAGAAGCAGCTTCCTTGGGTATTCCAATGGTTGGTTTTAAAGGAACAGGTGGAATAGAAGACTTCTCCAAAGATTTGGGTCAATTGCTCGTTGACGATTTAGATGAGTCTGAAGCAGCGGAGTTAATCTGGCAACAGTTACATTTTTCTGAAAAAGAAAAAGAAACCTTGTCTGAAAAATTAAAAATAAGAGCAAAAGAATATGATGCCTACTCTTTTAGCAAAAGATGGGATGTTTTAGAAAAAGAATTAGTTTAAAGGTTATAACGATTACATTATGAAAGTTACCATAGACAATATAACCATTGAGGTAGAAGCTGGTACCACCATCATGCAGGCCGCTCGTCAGATTGGTCCTGAAGTGGCACCTCCAGCGATGTGCTATTATGAGCCCTTAAAAGCCTCAGGTGGAAAATGTCGTGCTTGTTTGGTAAAAGTAACAGCAGGTTCTGAAAAAGATCCTCGACCAATGCCTAAATTGGTCCCGGCATGTATTACGCAAGTTCAAGATGGAATGATTGTTGAAAATACCATCAACGAGCAAGTACTTGAAACAAGAAAAGGAGTAGTAGAATTTTTACTACTGAATCATCCTTTGGATTGTCCGATATGCGACCAAGCAGGTGAGTGTCACTTACAAGATTTTTCTTTCGAACATGGTGTATCCTCTACAAGAACTGTTGAAGAACGCAATACGTTTGAAGAAACTGATCTTGGACCTTACATTAAGTTAAATAAAAACCGATGCATTTTATGCTATCGTTGTGTCTATGCTGCTGATCAAATTACTGATAAGCGCGTACATGGTGTTATGCACCGTGGAGATCATGCAGAAATCAGTACGTATATCGAAAATGTAGTCGATAATGATTTTTCTGGTAATGTGATTGATGTATGTCCTGTGGGTGCATTGACGGATAAAACGTATCGTTTTAAGAGTCGTGTTTGGTTCTCAAAACCAGTAGATGCGCATTGTGATTGCGAAAAATGTTCAGGAAAAGTGGTATTATGGTACCGTGGAGAGGATGTTATTCGTGTAACCTCGCGTAAAAATGAATGGGGAGAATCTTTAGAATTTATCTGTAATACATGTCGTTTTGATCGTAAGAAAACATCTGATTGGGTAATTGAAGGTCCAACAACAATCGCAAGAAATTCCGTTATTTCTGCCAATAAGTACGGTGCGAATTTAATTCGTCCTGCCTTTCCAATTCAACAAGCGGCACAAAGCTACAAGCAAATTGATGATGATCGAGATAGAAGCTTTTTGAAAAATCCTACTTCATTACCAGCTTCTGAAAAATTGTAACATGGAACCAACAAATTCAATATTTATTGCAAAGTCTGTCCTGATTCTAGTGGTTTTCGCCATTACCTTAGGTGTAGCAGCTTATTCTACCTATTTTGAACGTAAAATTGCAGCTTTCATGCAAGACCGTGTGGGTCCAGATCGTGCGGGACCTTTTGGGATTTTTCAACCGCTTGCTGATGCGGTGAAAATGTTCATGAAAGAAGATTTTATTCCTTCTCATGCCAATAAATGGTTGTTTATCATGGGTCCTTGTTTATCCATGCTGACGGCCTTGATGACATCCGCAGTTGTTCCTTTTGGAGATACAGTGACCATCGCTGGTGTTACTTTCGACTTGCAAGGTATTGATGTGAATATCGGTATTTTATGGGTGTTCGGAATTGTTTCTCTGGGCGTTTATGGGATTTTGATTGGTGGTTGGGCTTCTAATAATAAGTATGCTTTGTTAGGCGGTATTCGTGCGGCCTCACAAAATATTTCGTATGAATTAGCCATGGGTCTATCTATCATTGCGATATTGATGTTCTCAGGCTCTTTGTCTACTCGAGCGATCGTGGAAGCACAACAGGCTACACATTGGAATATTTTGTATCAACCACTGGGTTTTATCATTTTTATCATTTGTGCTTTTGCAGAATGTAATCGTACACCATTTGATTTACCAGAGTGTGAGACGGAATTGATTGGTGGTTATCACACGGAATATTCTTCTATGAAATTGGGATTCTATTTATTCGCAGAATACATTAACATGTTTATTTCCGGTGCAGTCATGGCAACCTTGTTTTTTGGGGGTTATGATTACCCAGGGTATGAATTTATTGCTGGAAAATTCGGTGAAACACCTGCCGCTCTTTTGGGAGCAGGGGCCTTAATTGGTAAAGCCTTGTTTTTTGTGTTTGTATTTATGTGGGTGAGATGGACACTCCCTCGCTTCCGCTATGATCAGTTAATGAACTTGGGATGGACAGGTTTAATTCCTCTTTCTATCTATAATGTGTTAGTAACAGGAATTGGTATTTTATCCGGACAACCAATCATTACAGGAGTAGTTGGAATTGTCGTTCTTTTAGGAGGACTTGTGATATATGATCAATTAAAGTATAAGAAAAAAATTGCCTAATATGAAATTAACGAATCGAACAAAGGTACTTGAACAGGGTGAAATGACCCTTGCTGAGCGTTTGTATTTGCCGGCAATTGTTGGTGGAATGGCCACTACGTTAAAACACTTTTTTCAAAAACCGGTCACCATCAAATACCCAGAGCAACAACGATATTTGGGACCTATTTACCGTGGACACCATATATTGAAAAGAGATGAGCAAGGTGCCGAAAGATGTACCGCTTGTGGTTTATGTGCGGTTGCTTGTCCGGCCGAAGCCATTTCAATGGTAGCTGGGGAACGAAAACCAGGAGAAGAGAACTTATACCGCGAAGAGAAATATGCGCAAGTGTATGAAATCAATATGCTTCGTTGTATCTTCTGTGGATTATGTGAGGAGGCTTGTCCAAAACAAGCTATTTACCTTCGTCATGATAAAATTGTACCGGCTTTCCACGAAAGAGATGAGGTTATTTACGGTAAAGATAAATTAGTAGAAAAAATGGACCAACGCTACTTGCGCGAAGGTTGGAAATAAATTGATATGGAAATTGCAAATTACTGGTATTTTCTTTCTGGATTAACCCTTTTAAGCGCCTTGATGGTGGTGTTATCCAAGAATCCTATTCATAGTGTCTTGTATTTAGTCTTTACGTTTTTTTGTATTTCAGGACATTATGTGCTCTTAAATGCACAATTTTTGATGGCCGTAAACATCATCGTTTATGCAGGTGCAATTATGGTGTTATTCCTATTTGTGATCATGATGTTTGATTTGAAAAAAAATATCCCTGATTCCAAAACCAATTTGACAAAACTGGCGGGCGTTATTGTTGCGGGGTCATTAATGGTTATTATGATAGCAGCCTTTAAAAATACGAATTTTGGGGCACCTGACGAAGGAGACTATCTCCCACAAACGGGTATGGTTGAAAATCTTGGCCAAGTATTATATAATGAATATTTGTTGCCATTTGAATTGGTAACGGTTTTATTCTTTGTTGCCATGGTGGGAGCTGTGATGTTGGGGAAAAGGGAAGTTGGTGATCGAAATTTTTAAGAACAAGTATAAAAAAAGGCCGGATGTACCGGCCTTTTTTGTGTATTGAAAGTAGAAAGGTTATTTCTTAATGGCCTTGTTGAATACGCCAAATTTAAATCCAAATTGTCCGCCAATGCCTTGAATATTTTCAGTTGCATTTCGTCCAAAGGCAAATCGGTAATTCACTCCTCCAAACAGTTTTGCATATTTAAATAAATTGACTTCCACATTTATCCCTGGCTGTATGCCAAACGATTTGTCATAATTTTCAAACCAGTCTCTGTTATACTGAGATCGGTTGGGCCCTGGATTAGCCAATGGGTCAATTGGTAGTGGATCAACTAAATACAAGGGTTCTTTTTCTTGAGCAATCATACCAATCGTTAAGGGGAAACTTACGTGCACTAATGCATTGGCTTTCGGAGTGTATTCAAGATGTAAGCCTCCGAAGCGTTGATTTGGTTGATTGATTCCTGAAAAATCTCTTCCTTTTCTGACTGAACTCATGGCAGACATACCAATTCCCCATTGGTTATTGATGTGGAATAGGGCTGCTATGCCACTTTGGTTTCCCATCTGGCCAAATTGAGCAATCGGTGAAACGGATATTCCCCAAGATTTTAAATGAAAATTGGTGTTAATCAAGGTTTTCATTTCTTTTTTTGGCTGTGTTCTGGTAGAATCAGAAAAACCTGAAGAAGCAAAAAGAGCGTTGGTGCTTACACTACTAAGGCAGATGAATAAGGCAATGGGTTTAATGTTCATGTGTTTGATTTATTTTTTCAAAGTAACGAGATATTTATCGAATATTGCATGATAAAAGACCTATTCGGCTAAATTGAAGATATACTAGTATTCTTTAGCGATTTGCTTTTTTTGGCCTTTTGAAGTCAAAATTAGTCGATTTATCGACCCTTTTAGGCTACTGGTTGTTTCTTTTTTCAATTTGGTGTATAATCAATAGTTTTGTAATGTAAATATGTTGTATGTGGCAAGTTTGGAATTCTAAGAAAACACTTCGGACATTTAAGATTCTCTTCAATTTAATTTTGTGGGGAATGTGGATCGGACTCCCTTTGTTTAGTCCGGTGCATCATACGCATGAGGTTTCTCCTCATAATCATCCAGAGTTTTCAGAACATACTTGGATTGAGCTAGCGGTTGTGGTACCCATGTTTTATTTTATCACCCTGTTTTTAGTTCCTACCATTTTTAAAAAACACGGCGTGTTTTGGTACATCGCAGGTATTGTTTTGTCAGTATTTGCCTTTTATTATATTGAATTATTTGTTCAAGAATATGTCATTCAATTTGAACATGAGGAAGCAACCGTTTTTGGTGTGGAAGGACTTTTTCCTATTGTGATGATTGCTGGAATTGGTTCTACGTATGGACTGTTGTTGGAATTCATTCAAATACAAGCTGAAAAAGCCGAGGAACATCAAGAACAAATGCAATCAGAATTGTCTTTTTTAAGGTCGCAAATTAGCCCACATTTTATCTTTAATGTGCTCAATAGCATTGTTTACTTAGTCCGCACAAAAGCGCATCAAGAAGCGGAAGATGTAACTTTGAAGCTTTCTTCTTTGATGCGGTATATGTTATATGATTCAGATCAAACCATGATTCCATTGTCGAAGGAATTAGAATATTTAAAAAACTATATTGATTTACAAAAAACTCGTTTTGGGGAAGATATTGCCATTAATTTTAAAGAAGAAGGGGTGGTTAGAAGTTGTATGATTGAGCCCATGTTGCTCATTCCATTTATTGAAAATGCGTTTAAACATGGGGTAAATCAAGTGAAAGAGCCTCAAATTCAAATACATTTTGGCATAAATGATGGATTTTTAGATTTTTCTGTTTTAAATAAAATTGGAGAGCCCAATCTGGACTCCAATGAACCGAATTCAGGAATCGGTTTAAAAAATGTAAAACGCAGATTGCAATTGTTGTACCCAGAAAAACATGTATTGGCCATTAGCGACACAGATGGTTTTTTTAAAGTACATTTAACGATGACCTTAGATAAAAAGATTTGATATGGAAAAAATGAATTGTATTGTAGTAGATGATGAGAGCATGGGTAGAAAATTGGTCGAAGAAAATATTCGACAAATTCCATTTTTGAATTTGGTAGCTTCTTGTAAAAATGCTTTTGAAGCGATGGAGGCATTATCCAATCATTCGGTTGATCTTATTTTTTCTGATATTCAGATGCCAGGCATGTTAGGGACACAGTTTTTACAATCATTAAAAGACAAGCCTCTGGTGATTTTTGTAACCGCTTATGAACAATATGCGGTAGAAAGTTTTTCCATGGATGTGGTCGATTATTTAGTGAAACCAGTATCTTTAGAACGTTTTACTTTGGCAGTACACAAAGCATTAAAAATATTCAATGCAGAGAAAAAATCGCCTATTCTTGTTCCAGCCGAGTCAACAAATTTGCTGCCATCCAAGGAAGATTTTTTCTTTGTGAATGTGGAATATTCCTTGGTTAAAATACCTATTTCTCAGGTGACACACATAGAAGGATTGAAGGATTATATCAAAATATATTTAGAAGGAGAGAAGCGTCCGATTTTGACAAAAATGACCATGAAGTCGATTGAGGCACGTGTAGTAGATCATTTATTCATGCGTGTGCACAAGTCATTTATTGTGAATTTGCGAAAAATTGATTCTATTAAACACCAACGAATTAAAATAGGTACATTCGAAATACCTGTGAGTGATTCACATGCGGCCGAGTTGATGGAAAAAATTGGTAGTTTTTAAAATTCCATTCGAGCAAGTGGACTTACATCCTGTCCAGAGAAGTCTCCAACTAGGGCTTTGAAATGTCCGGCCATGGCAATCATGCCTGCATTATCAGTGCAATAAGAGAAAGCTGGAATAAATACTTCCCAATTTTCTTTTGCTCCAAGTTCTTGAAGTTTTGTTCGTAATCCTGAATTGGCTGAAACGCCACCTGCAATAGCAATTTGTGCGCAATTTTTCTCGCGCATGGCACGTTTTACTTTTTTAAGTAAAATTTCAATTAAGGTGTGCTGTACAGAAGCACAAATATCTGCTTTATTTTCTTCGATGAAATGTGGATTTTTTTGCACTTCTTTTTGTAAAAAATACAGAATAGCCGTTTTTATTCCAGAAAATGAATAATTCAAGCCAGGGATTTCGCCCATGGGGAATTTAAATTTGTGGGGATCTCCTTTTTTGGCAAGTTGATCGATTAACGGTCCACCTGGGTAGGGCAATCCGATGAGTTTTGCCGTTTTATCAAAGGCTTCTCCTACGGCATCATCCAAGGTTTCTCCAATGATTTCCATCTGGGTTGGACTATTCACCCAAACCAATTGGGTATGACCGCCTGAAACGGTTAAACATAAAAAGGGAAATTGGGGCTTTGGGTCCTCAATAAAATGTGCCAATACATGCGCTTGCATGTGATTTACTTCCACTAATGGGATGTTGAGACTCAGTGCTAAGGCCTTGGCAAAGGAGGTTCCTACTAAAAGCGCACCTAATAATCCGGGTCCACGTGTAAAAGCAATCGCATTCAGTTGTTTTTTGCTTATATTTGCTTTTTGTAGGGCTTCTTCAACCACCGGAATGATTGCTTTTTGATGTTCCCTGCTAGCTAATTCGGGTACAACACCTCCCCATTGGGTGTGAATTAGTTGAGTTGAAATAATATTGGATTTCAATTCACCGTTAACCATAACGGCAGCAGACGTTTCATCACAAGAAGATTCAATGGCAAGAAGAATCATTCGACAAATATGCTAAAATTTATCAAAATACTGGCGAAAACCTTTCTCTATTCTTTAGTGATTGTGTTTTTTTTGCTTTTTGGCATCACTGTCTTGCTAAAAGCCCCTGCCAATCAAACCCTTTTAGCACGGTATTTTTCTCCTAAAATTGAGCAGTCTATTGGTTATCCCTTGACTTTCGAGCGAATTCAATTTAAATTTTTTGATGAATTAAGTTTGTGGAATGTGCAAGTAAAAGATCCATGGGGAAAAGAAATGATCAAAATTGAGCAGTTAGATGTAAATTTTAATTTGTCTGATTTATTGATGCATGGAAACAAACCAACAATGGAGTTTGCTCGATTGGTTAAGCCCAGGGTGCATTTGATTTTTGATAAAAAAGATGGAAAAATGAACATGGATGAATTTATTGTTCGTTTGACCAATTGGTTGAGTAACCCAAATACTCCTTCAACTTCACCGAGTGCCTTGTTTAAGATCAAGGAAGTAGATGTTCAAAATGGACAATTCTTATTAGATGATGATCAGGTGAAAAATGAATCGAGTCCGAAAAATTTTGATATTTCCCATTTTTCATTGGTTCAAATTAACTCTAAAGTCCATAATTTTTATGTCTTTGGAGATACTATCGCTTTACAAACCGAAGGATTTAGGGCCATTGACCCGATGACTAAATTTAAAGTTCATCGCTTGGATACCAAGTTTTTAATCTGTGAAAAGCAGATGCGATTTGATCAAGTGAGCTTGTTTTTTAATCAGTCGTGGATAGGCAATAAAGTGACCATGGATTATAAAAATTTCAAATCACTCAAGGATTGGAATCGTAACGTTTTCATGCGTGCAGATTTTAAAGGTGCAAAAGTGAGAGGAGAAGATTTGGGTCGGTTTGTAAATGCCATGTATGAGTATCCGGGTATCTATCGTTTACAAGGAAAATTGGCTGGAACAGTTACCCAATTAGCTTTACATAAATTTTCATTGGGTTTTGGTCAAAAAAGTCTTTTAAGGGGTGATTTTTCTTTCAAGGGACTACCAAAAATTGATCAAACAGTGATGAAATTTTCCATGGGTTCTTCCGTTTTTCAACCAAATGATCTGGCCATTTTTATTTCTGCTGCTGCGGCTCAAAAAATGAAAATATTAGGCCCAGTTAATTTTACAGGTAATTTTTCTGGAACCAATAAAGATTTTACCACGAGTGGAATTTTACGCACGGGACTTGGAATCATTGATGCCAAAGTGAAGATGTCCTTAAAGGATTCGATGTCGATTTCTGCCTATGATGGGAACTTGAATTTGAAAAAATTCAAATTGGGGAAGCTGCTTGATTTACAAAATTATCTGGGTACGATTGATTTAAATGGTCATATCAGGGGAACTGGTTTTTCCAATAAATCTGCAAAAGTTGATTTTGATGGATTGATCTCCGAAATTAATTTTCATAATTATGCCTACAAACGCGTTTCTTTAAAAGGTAATTTGCAAAAGCAGTTATTTAAAGGGATCGTATCCGTGAAAGACAGCAACCTCATTGCCAACATGATTGGCGAAATAAATTTAAGAGGTAAAAAAGCACATTATCAATTAAACGGAATCATAAATCGGGCAGATTTAATGGCGATAAAATGGATGCCGGATCCCTTGAAAATTTCTTCTGAATTTGAGGTTGATTTATTGATGAATGATTTGGATGATTTGGAAGGAAAAGCAGCATTAAGTGAAATAATTTTATCAAAACCAGGAATCGAAGACCTTCCTGTTCGCTTGTGTTCATTTCAAGCAGATTTGTCAAATCCACTAAAAAGGTCGTATAAACTTAATTCTGATTTGGTCTCTGCTGAATTGAATGGTTCTTTTTTGCCAAGTAATTTGCAGGCTGATTTTGAACAATTGTTACATGAATTAGGCTTGTATTTTAAGCAAAATCAATTGGAAAGATTGGCTTATTATGCGGAAAACAAACCAATGACTCATCAAAAATATCAGTCTGATTTTACAGTCACTTTTCATGAGCCTAAACCTTTGTTGAGCAGATGGTTTCCTAGTTTTGAAATGTCGAGAAATACTGTTTTTTTCGGCAACATCAACAGTGCACGGTCATATCAAGTAAGTTTAGAGAGTTATCCCGATACGCTGGTTTTTGGAAATTATAAATTTTATCAATCGATTTTTTCGCTTCAAAGTTCTAAGTTTTTAGGCTCTCCTGAATTGTCTAGTTCATTGGTGTTTCAATCAAGAAAACAGCAATTGAATTTTTTAGCTCCTACCGAATTATTAAAAGTGGATGCCCTGTGGGATCAGGATCGTATTCATTTTAATTTTGATTTTAAACAGCAAGGGGAAGATAATTCAGCACATTTGGCAGGAGTTTGGAAATTTGAAAATGAAGGTTTTGGCCTGAAATTTAAAGATTCTTATTTTCGAATATTAGGACAAGACTGGGCTATAGATACCAGAAATCAAATTGGTTTGATGGGCAAGGATTGGAAAGCTGAAAATTTATATTTAACCAATCAAGATCAATTGATTGCCATGAATGGAAGTCTGTCCAAAGATTCATCTGCCATCCTAAGTTTAAAAGCTGAAAATTTCCAATTGGCTACGCTCGGACCACTATTTAGTGTGAAGTCAAATGGAATTTTGAATGCCGAATTGAATTTGAAAAACTGGTACCAAAATTCAGAAATTGATTCTTGGCTAAAAATTGATTCCTTGTATTTGGGTAAAGTATTCATTGGCAATGTGCAAGGATTAGGTAATTTTTCCTCTGCATTAAATGCTATGGATTTGGATTTAACTGTTAATCGTTTAGATGAAAACATTTTGACAATCAACGGACTGTATAGACCCGCTGCCGAGGAACAAAAATTAGACCTTATGGCCGATTTAAACAAAACAGATTTGAAAATATTGGAACCTTTTACCAAAGGAGTATTCTCCAATTTTTCGGGTGATGCGGTCGGTAAATTGCAGATTAAAGGCCACTTCCGCGAACCAGAAGTAGAAGGGAAAATTGTTATCAATAAAGGGGCAGTTACCTTTGATTATTTGAATACGCAGGTTGCTGTATCTGATACGGTTCAGTTTTTACCACGAAAAATTTTGGCTAAAAATTGGACAGCTAAAGATGCAGATGGCAACCAAGCTAAATTAAATGTGGAAGTAAATTTTCCGAAAGGAAAAGAGTTTGATTTGGATGTACGGGCCGACTTAAGTCGATACAAAATTTTAAATACCAAACGAAATTCGAGTTCTATTTATTACGGATTAGGATATGGCTCAGGCCCCATGCGTGTCTCTGGTACCTTGAAAAATTTATTGATTTTTGCAGATTTGAAAACAGAAAAGGGTTCTCGTCTATACATTCCTTTAGACCGAGATTATGGATCAAATACAACAGAAGACTACCATTTATTTAGCAAATACCTACAGCAAGAAAATGCCATTGGACAATCCGAACAGGTAGCCAATAAACTGAATGAAGATGGCATCACATTAGATTTAAATTTGAAAGTTACGCCTGAGGCATATGGGGAAGTACTGTTTGATTCGCAAAAAGGCGACCTCATGCGTGTGTATGGAAATGGACAGTTAAAAATGACGCTCGATAAAAAAGGTAAATTTTTAATGAATGGTGATTATGCAATCGAGCAAGGAGATTATACTTTTTCTTTACAAAATATCATCAATAAAAAATTCAACATTGAGCGAAATTCAAAAATTTCTTGGACAGGCGATCCACTCGATGCCAAGGTTGATATTAAGGCCGTTTACACCCAATATGCTTCCCTATTTCCGATACTCCTAGATACAACCAACAAGAGTAAATTGCCTGAATACAAAAAAAGATATCCAGTGGATGTTGCAATTTTATTGAAAAATAGATTGTTAAGTCCGGATGTGAATTTTGATATCAATATTCGTGATTACCCGAAAGATGTTGCCTTTAATGGCTCTGTAACTGCCTTTGCAAACCGTATTAAAACAGATGAGCAAGAACTTACAAAACAGGTAAGTAATGTCTTGTTATTTGGTCAATTGGCCTCTCCATTCGGAGCATCGGGATTAACACTCGGAAACTTAATGGGTAATTTCACTGAAATGCTCTCCAATCAATTAGGCAACTTAGCCTCTAAAATTGATAAGGATTTGAATGTAGATGTCTATTTAGGTGGAGGTACTTTTGGAACAGATTTATTATCGAATTTACAATTACGTGCATCCTACAATTTGAATGATCGATTGCGGGTTACTCGAAGTGGAGGATTTACAGATGCCCGGAACCAAGCAAGTCCCCAAATGCTGATTGGCGACTGGTCAATGGAGTGGTTTGCCAATAAGGAAGGCAGCGTTCGTCTAAAAGCCTATAACCGAAATGTACAAACTACTTTGGCGGGGTCCTTAAACTCCTACCAAATCAATCAAACTTTCGGTGCTTCCATTTTGTTTCAACGAAATTTTAATAAGTTTTTTTGGCAAAAATAAATAGGGTTTCCTCCCTAAAATTTCGTATTTTTGACTCAATTTTTGCCCAGTACATTAAAAAATTTAGAAAGTGAGTTTTAAGGAATACAAAAATCTTGATTACGCCCAGGTAGCGGATGAAATTTTATCATTTTGGAAATCGAATGAAATTTTCGAAAAATCCATTTCATCAAGAGAAGGCCATCCCACCTTTACCTTTTTTGAAGGTCCTCCTTCAGCAAATGGAACACCGGGTATTCACCACGTTATGGCGCGTGCTATCAAAGATATTTTTTGTAGATATCAAACCTTAAAAGGCAAACAGGTAAAACGCAAGGGTGGCTGGGATACACACGGGTTGCCGGTTGAATTACAAGTTGAAAAAGAATTAGGAATTACCAAAGAGGATATTGGAAAGTCGATTTCTGTTGAAGAGTATAATCAAAAATGCCGTGAAACGGTCATGAAATTTACGGATCAATGGAATGATTTGACAGAAAAAATGGGCTATTGGGTCGATTTAGAAAATCCATATGTAACCTATCATGCTTCGTATATTGAAAGTATTTGGAACCTCTTAAAACGACTTTATGAGAAAGGTTTGTTGTACAAGGGCTATACCATTCAACCCTATTCTCCTGCTGCAGGAACGGGGCTTTCTTCGCATGAATTGAACCAGCCGGGTTGTTACCGCGATGTAAAAGATACTTCATTGACGGCTCAGTTTAAGGTGATTAAAAATGATCAATCAGCCTTTTTGTTTGAGGCATCCGAGGGTGATGTATATGTGTTGGCCTGGACGACTACGCCTTGGACCTTGCCTTCCAACTCGGCTTTAACAGCTGGGAAAAACATTGAATACGTTTTGGTGAAAACCTTTAATCCCTATACGTATTTACCGGTAAATGTGGTGTTGGCAAAGGATTTACTCAAGGGATATTTTAAGCAAGAAGCCGAAAACGGAGACTTCGCAGCCTATTCGGCTGCGGAAAAAAAGCCACAGGCGATTCCTTTCCAAATCTTAACATCCTTTAAAGGTAGTACGCTTGAAGGTGTTGAATACGAACAATTAATGCCGTATGTGCAACCTGATGCCCCAGCGTTTCGTGTTATTTTGGGTGACTTTGTTACCACCGAAGATGGAACGGGAATCGTACATACTGCTCCAACATTTGGTGCAGACGACTTTCGTGTGGCACAACAAAACGGAATCCCAGCAATTGTTGTGAAAGATTCGATGGGTAAAGAAGTTCCATTAGTCAATCGACAAGGTAGATTTGTTGCTGAAGTAACAGACTATGCGCTCGAGCCCGTTAAAGAAGCTTATTTGACCGAGGAAGAGAAGGAAGAAGCTACAATAAAACAAGGTCGAGATAAGTATTTATCCGTTGATGAGCGCATTGCGATTCAATTAAAAACGGAGAATAAGGCCTTTAATGTGCAGAAATTTGATCACCCGTATCCGCATTGTTGGAGAACGGATAAGCCAGTCTTGTATTATCCGTTGGATTCTTGGTTTATTAAGACAACCGCCGTAAAAGATAAATTAATTGCGCTCAACAAGACCATTCAATGGAAACCTGAATCGACAGGAACGGGTCGTTTTGGAAATTGGTTAGAAAACTTGGTTGATTGGAATTTGTCTCGTTCTCGTTATTGGGGTACTCCATTGCCAATCTGGAGAACGGAAGATGCTGCTGAAGAAGTGTGTATAGGTTCCATCGAGGAATTAGTCGTCGGTTTGAAGGCCGCATTAGTTTCAGGGAAATTATCTGCTCAACAAGCAGCTGGAAATGAAGCATTTCTTAAGGCAGTTGAAGAAGGAAAGGCAGATTTGCACCGTCCGTATGTTGACGATATATTTCTCGTGAGTTCTACCGGACAAATCATGCAGCGTGAATCGGATTTGATTGACGTATGGTTTGATTCAGGCGCCATGCCATTTGCCCAATGGCATTACCCTTTTGAAAATAAAGAAATATTTGAAAAAAGTTACCCAGCTGATTTTATTTCAGAGGGTGTCGACCAAACGAGAGGTTGGTTCTTCACTTTACATGCCATTTCGAGCATGGTGGAAGATTCTGTCGCGTTTAAAAATGTAGTTTCAACCGGATTAGTTTTAGATAAAAATGGCAATAAAATGTCCAAGCGATTGGGCAATGCGATTGATCCATTTGATACCTTAAAAAAATATGGTGCCGACCCTACTCGTTGGTACATGATTACCAATGCACAGCCTTGGGATAACTTAAAGTTTGATTTGGCAGGTATTACCGAAGTGCGAAATAAGTTTTTTGGTACCTTAACCAATACCTATAATTTCTTTGCACTTTATGCCAATTTAGATGGTTTTGATCCCAAACAATTTGGTGCATTAAAGGAAGCTAGCTTAACCGAGTTAGATCGTTGGGTATTGTCGAAATTGATGACCCTAATTGCCGAAGTTGATGAGGCTTATGCGCAATATGAGCCTACGAAAGCAGGTCGTGCAATTCAAGATTTTGTATGTGATCATTTGTCGAACTGGTACGTCCGTTTATCAAGACGTCGCTTCTGGAATCCTGAAACAGCATCTCAAGGATTTAGTGCCGACAAGCAAGCAGCTTATCAGACCTTGTTTACTTGTTTAGAAGCGGTAGCTCAATTGATGTCACCCATTGCACCATTTTATGGGGAATGGTTATACAAGAACTTGACAAATCAAGAATCCGTTCATCTTTCTGATTTTGTTCAAGTAAACAAAAATTTGCAGAATGAATCATTAGAGCAGTCGATGGAGCTGGCACAACGCATTTGTTCTTTAGTACATTCGCTACGAAAAACGCATAAATTAAAAGTTAGACAACCTTTGGCACAGGTCTTAGTACCTATCTTGAATGAACAAACTCGCGAGCAGATTCGTCGAGTGGATGGATTGATCAAGACCGAGGTAAATGTGAAAGAGGTAAATTATTTAGATGATGCTTCGGGGGTATTAAGTAAAAAAGTAAAACCAAATTTTAAGGCATTAGGACCTAAATTTGGAAAAGATATGAAGCAAGTGGCTGATTTGATTTCTCAAATGGATGCAGCTACCTTAGCAACATTAGAAGCAGAGTCAAGCGTTCAGATCAATGGTTTTGAGATTGGTTTGTCGGAAGTTGAAATCATGACAGAAGATATGCCAGGATATTTGACTGCCTCAGAAGGAGGATTAACCATTGCCTTGGATAATACCTTAAGTCCGGAATTAGTTCGTGAAGGAATGGCCAGAGAATTTGTCAACCGTATTCAGAATTTGCGAAAAGATTCAGGATTTGAAGTAACCGATAAAATTAACATTGTGATTCAATCGGGCTTAGTAACTTGGGAAGAGAGTATTCAAGAATTTAAGGAATATATTTCGCAAGAAGTACAAGCACTTGACATCAGCTGGAAACAAGAAGTGTTACAGGGGTCTGAAATTTCGATTGACGAAGATGTGCTTATTGTAAAAATTTCTAAATAGCAAACATGGTTTTCAATTCCTTGCATTTCTTTCTGTTTTTTGGAATTGTAACATCAGCTTACTTTTTATTAGCCCATCGATTTCGTTGGCTGTGGTTGTTGATCGCATCCTGTTATTTTTACATGGTGTTTAAGCCTGAATATATCCTGATTTTAGGCTTTACAATTGTGGTTGATTATGTTGCGGGCATCTTCATTGAAAATGCGGAGGGAGTCAGACGAAAGCTTTTTTTGACTGCTAGTCTTCTCGCTAACATCGGGGTACTTGCTATCTATAAATACTATTTTTTTATCGATCAAAATGTAGGTGTGCTAACTCGCCTTTTTGGGAATGAAATTCATTTGCCGAGCTGGGAAATAATTTTGCCCATTGGTTTGTCATTTCATACCTTCCAAGCGATGTCATACACAATCGAAGTATTTCGGGGGAATCAAAAGGCAGAGCGACATTTTGGGATTTACAGTCTATATGTAATGTTTTATCCGCAATTAGTTGCAGGACCAATTGAAAGACCTCAAAATTTATTGCATCAATTTTACAAGAAACATACCTGGAATACTGAACGCGTTAAAGCTGGATTATTACAAATGCTGCAAGGACTATTCAAGAAAGTGGTAATTGCAGATCGTTTGGCCCTTGTAGTTGATCAAACCTATGCAGACTTGCCAAATCAGAGTACAGGAAATTTATTTCTTGCCTCTGTTTTTTATTCTTTTCAAATTTATTGTGATTTTTCAGGCTATTCAGACATGGCCATTGGAGCTGCGAAAGTCATGGGATTTGATTTGATGAAAAATTTTAATGCACCGTATTTAGCTAAATCGATCCCAGATTTTTGGCGGAGATGGCATATTTCGTTGAGTACTTGGTTTAAAGACTATGTCTATTTTTCGCTAGGAGGAAATCGGGTTTCCGTTCCAAGATGGTATCTGAATATCATGATCGTCTTTTTAATTTCAGGTATTTGGCATGGGGCCAGTTGGAACTTTGTCAT
>JBEGQV010000274.1:0-18653 GCA_041180785.1 Bacteroidota bacterium
AACAAAACAAGAATACTTGTATAAAGAAAATCCGTCCATTTCATTTCAATAGGATATGCATCTACTAATCCATTAGGAATCCCCATAGTAATAACACCATAGGTTTCTTGAATCCATGCTAAGATAAACCCAAGGATTATCCCAACAATTGCTCCTGAAAAACTGATCAAAAAGCCTAAGAATAGAAAAACACGAAACAATTGTTTTCGGGTAATTCCCATCGACAATAAGGTTTTTAAATCTTTCTTCTTTTCAATAACCAATAAGGAAAGCGTATAAAATAAGGTGAAAGAAGCGATACCCATCACAAACGCCATCACCATAAATACGAAAAATTTTTCAATTGAAACTGCTTTCAACAAACTTGCGTGCTGTTCATCCCGACTCTCAATTTTCCAATTCCCATGTAACGCTTTTTGTATAGCCTTTTTTAATTCGATTTCATCAACACCTTCTTTTGCCATTACATCAATTGCAGAAATTTGATGTTCTTTTCCTGTTAATTGCTGCATCCAATCCAGTGGAACAATAACCGATTGGTTATCGAAACCTTGTTCAACGGCAATCACTCCTGCAGGAAAAACAGCATTCGATCGAATGGCATTTTCATTGAGTGAAAAATGCTTTAAGGATTGATGATCGGGATACCAAGCTTCAATAGGCGTAAAAACATCTTCAAAGCTTAATCCCAAACTTAAGAATATTCCCAAACCAACTAAGGTGAAATTATTTTTGCCTTCCGAATCTTTTAAAAAATATCCGCCTTCCGCTATGTTTTTTTGAAGTCGCTTTGCTGCTAAAAATTCAGGAGCTACGCCCTTCATATTGACCACCATTTGTTTTCCTTTATAGCGGAATAATCCCTGATCCTCTAAAACAGGGATTACATGACTTACTTGGGGAATTTGTTGCAATTTGTGAACCAAAGAAGCATCTGAACCAAATGTACCTTTATGTTTAGCAGATATTTTTACATCTGGGTCAAAAGATTTGAATAAATCCCTTTGAAATGATTCTAATCCATTAAATACAGATAATATTAACACCAATGCCATTACCTCCACTCCCACACCAATCATGGATATTTTGGAAATGAGGGAAATAAAACTTGCTTTACTTTTAGTGGTAAAAAATCTACGTGCAATAAAAAATGATAAACTAATCATCTAAATCTTCGTATTCATTTGGATTGAGTTCTGTTTCTTTTGGAATATGTAAACCATCAAACAAGGCATCAATTTTAGCAGCATATTCAGCCGTATCATCTAGGAAAAAAGACAAATAAGGAATAATTCGGACTTGGTGACGAATTTTTGCAGCCAATACATTGCGAATTGATTTTTGTTTTTCATTTAAATCATCCACAATTTCCTGTGGTTTTTCAACCAACAAAAAACTCAAATAACACCTAGCAACAGACAAATCTGGGCTGACTTTCACATCAGTAATCGTAACCATACCCTTTCCAAACAGTTCTTTGAAATCCTTCTGAAAGATTTCACTTAAATCTTTTTGAATTTGGCGACCAAATTTTTGTTGTCTCTTACTTTCCATAAATCACTTTGCTATTGAACAAATATTGTACAAAGTTCTAAATAATAATTGGATTCCCATTAATTTAGTAGTCTGAAAAATTCAATATGTTTCGTTTTTTAAAATCAGGTTCACTGATAAGCCTTATTTTATTTCTAGGAATTTGGGGATTCTATGTATTAATCACTCAAAATTTACATCATAACCCATTTTCGTGGGAGTTGAGATTTTTTTTATTAGGTGAAAAAATCAATGAAGGTTTCCGATTATATCAAGATATCTCCGAAAATATTGGTCCCGCTGCAGCCATTATCTATTCCATTATCCATTATTTTTCGATTAAAATTACACTCTTACCTTATTTGGCTTCCATATTAATCGGTTTACAAGGAATTATTTTTCAACGTACGATTCAACGATTCGACCTAGTAGTAAATTTAGGATATTTTCCATTTATCGTTTATGTGAGTCTATTTCATATAAGTATGGAATTATGGAGCTTGTCGCCTGCTTTAATGGGTTTAACCTTTATTCTCATGGCCTGGGCTCAAATTATTTACCAACAAAGAGGTCTTTCAGCCAATGACAGGGTATTTTTGATTGGGATTTATCTTGGAATCGGCAGTTTATTTTTTCTAAGTTATTCCTTTTTTATTATTTGGGGATTATATGCCTTAATCGCCTTTACAGGTGTAAATGTTCGACAACTTTTACTGACTTTAGTTGGATTTGCCCTTCCGTTTTTGCTCATTTATACTTGGTTAAATTATACAGAAAACCTAGGATCATTATTTACCATTTTTGAAACATCTGCTTTCCAGTTCAATGTAATTGACTCCAACCATTTAACGCATATTTTGCTAACCTATTTACCAGGACTAAGTTTAGCATTGGTGGGCTTTTACAAATTAGCCACTTCAGGAAAAATTAGAGCAAATGCACAAAAAGCACAGCAAACGAATTTTGGTTGGTTAGTTATCAGTATTTTATTGCTTTTTACCCTACCAAATTATTCAAGATATAATTTAGTAATCTTTATCCCTGGATTAAGTTTATTGGGACTTCAACTGTTCTACCTTTTTCGATCGAAAATAGCTAAAGAATCTTATTTATGGGCATTCTTGATCTTGTGTGTTATGGCCAGACAAATTGAAATCAAAATTGATAAAAGTGAACTTTTAAAACAAGGACAGTTGCCATTTCGAAACGAAAAGCTATTAGTTCTTGGCCCACAACTAGAAGAATATCTCAACAATAAAATGAGTGGCCCCTTTATCAATTGGGAAATTTCAAAAAACCTTTTTATGAATTTAGATCAATACGAAAAGGTGGTTGTTCTGACAAATTTATTTGAAAAAGAACCTCCCACGTATATTTTTGATCCCGAGAACACCTTTAAAAACATTCAAAAAAGAATTCCCAATATTGGCTTAAAATATCGGGAATCTGGAGAACATTTATTTAAACGGATCAATTAGCAACAAGAAATTTTATCAACCCGATTTTGATGTCTACCACCCTCAAATGGTGTAGCTAAAAACATATCAATACACGCTTTTGCGTCTTCTAACCTGATGAATCGAACAGGTAAGCATAATACATTCGCGTCATTGTGTTGACGAACCAGCTTTGCTACTTCTGTGTTCCAAGCCAAACCAGCACGAATTCCTTGATGTTTATTAGCTGTGATTGCCACACCATTAGCACTTCCGCACAATAACAAACCAAACGTAAATTCCCCCTTTTCAACTGATTCTGCAACAGGGTGGGCAAAATCAGGATAATCCACTGAATCTGCTGAATACGTACCAAAATCTTTAGATTGAATATTTTTAGATGCTAAATACTCGATTAAATCGGCTTTGTAATCAAATCCAGCGTGATCACCACCTACGGCAAAAGTTATCGTTGAGTTCATGTTATTAATTGTTTTTACAAAGTTAGTTGGCTTTATTTTTATAGCCTAAAAATTCTTCAACAGATAAGGCATTAAAGGTGTTTTTTGTCAACAATCCACCTTTTCGAGCAATTTCAACACCATATTTCATATCCCACAAGCCAGCAATTTCATGCCCATCAGGATTGATGGAAATCAGACATCCCTTTTCTTGTGCCTCATGAATATATCGCCAATCTAAATCTAATCGATAAGGACTCGCATTTAATTCAATTACGACTCGATTGGCAGCGCAGGCATCAATAATTTTCGACATCTGTAAGGGATATCCTTCTCGAGCTAATAATAAACGTCCGGTAGGATGACCCAGAATGGTTGTAAATGGATTTTCAATGGCCTTGAGTAATCGGCTCATAGCCTTTTCTTCATCCATTTGCAAATTAGCATGTACAGAAGCTACGACATAATCAAAACTAGCTAGTATGCTAGCATCATAATCTAATGAACCATCAGGTAAAATATCCGCCTCAATACCTTTTAAAATTTTAAAATCTGATGAAGTCTTATTGAAGGAATCAATCTCAAAGTGTTGATCGGAAATACGTTCCGGCTTTAATCCACCTGCATAGGCTGCATATTGACTATGATCTGCGATTCCAAAATAGGATAAGCCCATCGCTCGACAAGCTTCAGCCATATCAAGCAATGAGTTTTTCCCATCTGAATAAGTCGAGTGATTGTGCACACAACCCTTTAAATCTTCAAAAGCAATTAAATCAGTTTCTTGATAATTTACGGCCCATTCCAATTCACTCCTTCCTTCTCGCATGTTTGGAATGATATATGGTATATTTAATTGACTATAAATATCTCTTTCTGTGGCGAAAGATCCTTTCAATTTCAATTCATCAAATCCAACCAAGGCCAAATGCTGTGGATGAGAAGTTAATTTGAAGGATTGAATTGCCCAATCGGTTTCTGAAACAAAATAAAGTTGGATGGGAATCAAATGGTTTTTTAGGTTACCTCGCCAAACAAAAGGACTCGAATTTTGAAAATCTTCTTCAAGGTCTTCAATCTCATTCAATGGCAAACTTGCACCAAAGCTTGATTCAGCAAGAACCATACAATCGATACTAGAAATTTCCTCACAATTTCTAGACAAGTCGCCTACTAATTCTACTCGAGGATATATTTTAGTAAGCAAGGTAATAACTGTATCAGCGACAGCATGTGCCTTATCTAAGCGAAGCTTAGATGCATTTTGTTTTAAAAACAAAATGTAGTGCAATACATTTGCCTGAATAGCTTCTGAAATCCCTTTGACCTGTACTAATTTTCCTTCCTCACAAGCAGCCAATAAATCATCTAGTTCGGTGATCCCTAAATCACGCCAAATTGCCTGTACTTTTTTTGGACCAAGCCCCTTAATTTTCAAAAGGCTGAGCAGTCCGGCTGGGGTTTGCTCTAAAATACCTTCTAAGTCCTGACAAGTTCCGGTAGTTGCCACCTCCTTGATTATTCCAATGACCACTTTTCCAACCCCTGGAATAGCCAGCAATTCCTCCTCACTTGCCTCTGCAATGGAATGTGAATATTTATCTAACCCACGTGTCGCAAAAGCTAAATTTTTGCTTTTAAACTCGTTGACACCATGTAAATCCCAAAGTTTGACCAATAATTCCAATTGATCAACAATGATTTCATTGTTCATAGATTAGAATAATTTGATTTGGTTTGATTTTTGCAATGCACCTTCATGTTCTAAGAGCCATTGTTTTCGCCAAAGTTCTCCTCGATATCCAACTAAAGCATTATTACTACCAATGATGCGGTGACAAGGAACTATTAAAAGCACTGGATTTTGTCCATTTGCATTTCCAACAGCCTGTGCAGCCTGCTCCTGTCCTATTTCAATGGCTATATCTCTGTAAGATTTAGTTACACCAGAAGGAATATTTAACAAAGCATTCCAAACTTTTTGTTGAAATTCAGTCCCGGCTGACATATCTAATGGCAAATCGATTGAATGGGCAGGGTCTTCAAAATATTTTTCTAATTCACTCGTAATTTTAAATCCTAAAAAATCTAAAGATTGCTGCTCCACTGCCGTTTCTCGGTTCACAAATTGTAAGGAATTTACACCCTTATCTGTGTATTGTATTTCGATGATGCCAATGGGCGATTGAAAAGATATTGTATTCATTACAATTGATTTCTAAGTAAATCCTCCAACGTCTCTCTTCTTCGAATTAATTTTGCTTCACCCCCATCAATCAACACCTCTGCTGGTAAAAAACGAGAATTGTAATGAGAAGCCATGGTGAATCCATAAGCCCCTGCATTTGCCATCGCGATGATGTCGCCTTCCTGAACCTTGTTCAATAAACGTTCATTTTGCTTTCCGTTAAAATCAAATGAAAACGTATCTGTTTCGCAGATATTTCCAACAACGCGATATTCTTCCTGCTTTGATTCATCCGTATTTGAAGCATTGAAAATGTAATGATAGGAACCATACATCATCGGACGAATTAAATGATTCAAGCCCGAATTGATGCCAACAAATGTTTTTACTGGATCACGCTTAACAACTGTTGCCTGGGTTAAAAAGGTACCAGATTCAGAAACCAAAAACTTACCTGGTTCTACCCAAAGGGTTAATGACTTACCGTATTGCGAACAAAAATCCTTAAAGGCTTGTGCCATAGCTGCCCCCACTTCTTTCATGTTGATACCTGGGTCGTTCGGTGCATAAGAAACTTTAAAACCACCACCCAAATCAATCACTTCCAAATCTTTAAAATCTGAGGCTAAATCAAATACAGCAGTTGCAGCATCAATAAAGGTTTGTCCATCTTTAATATCCGAACCTGTATGTTGATGCAAGCCAATGACCTTGATATCGTATTTTTTTACTAAAAGTAAAATTTCTTCTTTTTGATGAATCGAAATACCAAATTTTGATTCAGGATGTGCCGTCATGATTTTTTCGTTTCCACCACCAAAAACATGTGGCTTCACACGAATTAAACATCCTTTCGAATTTCCATAGGCTTTACCAAATTTTTCTAAAACAGAAAGGTTGTCTAAATTGACAATCGCACCATTTGAGACCGCGAATTCAATCTCAGAAAAATCTACACCACTAGGCGTAAAAGTCACCTGAGAACCTTCATATCCTGCCAATATGGCCAATTCTAACTCTTGAGGAGAAACTACATCAATTTCTACACCTTGCGACTTCATGAGGCGCAAAATCGACAAATTGGTGTTGGCTTTACAGGCATATTTAATTTTCAATGGAATATCTAAAAAACTCTCCTTTAAAACCGAGATTTTTTCCCTAATTTTGTCAGCATTGTACACATATAAAGGAGTACCAAATTGCTTTGCTAAATCAGTTAATTGGATTCCTTGAATTGAAAAATAAGCCATTACGATTAAATTAAGCTACAAAGATAAACAAATTGAAAAGATGAGTTATCAAGAAATTTCAAAAACCGTTCAAAAACTTCGTTTTTATCTATTATTTTTTCTTTCAATACCTGTTTTCGGACAAATCAAGAGTGGACCCATGTTGGGATATTCTGAAATGAAGGAAGTATTTATTTGGGTTCAAACAGAAAAAGCGGCCAAGGTAGAAATTAAATATTGGGACAAAGAAACTGATGGCAAACAAAAATTTACTTCAGAATCTGTACAAACTACCAAAGCGAATGCTTTTGTAGCTCGCATCATCGCCGATGAGGTAAGCATGAGTAAAAAATACAATTATGAAGTGTATGTAGATGGGAAAAAAGTCAATTTTAATTATCCATTAGAATTTCAAACCCAAACCCTATACCAGTACCGCACAGAACCGCCAGCGTTTAGTTTTGTGTTTGGTTCTTGTAATTATATTAATGAAGAAGCTACTGATCGCCCCGGTAGACCATATGGTGGAGCAGATGAAATATATCAGGCTATCTTAGATAAAAAACCGGATTTTATGCTTTGGGGTGGTGACAATTTTTATTACAGAGAGGCCGATTGGAATACTAGAACTGGTATGATTCACAGAAATGATCACACGCGTGCAGTAAAATCAATTCAACCGCTTTTGGCTAGCACTCACAATTATGCCATTTGGGATGACCATGATTATGGTCCAAACGACTCAGATCGTTCATGGGTAAACAAGCACACTGCCTTGGAAATGTTTAAATTGTATTGGGGCAATCCCAATTATACTTTTCCAAATGAAGGCATCACTGGACAATTTCAATGGGCAGATGTGGAGTTTTTCTTGATGGATGACCGTTGGTTTAAAGCACCAAATGATTTAAAAGATCCTACAAAAGATTACTGGGGACAAAAGCAAATGAATTGGTTATTAGATGCTCTTACAACGAGTAAAGCACCTTTTAAAATAGTGGTCAACGGTGGTCAAATTTTAAATCCTGCTAAGATATTCGAAAATATGTCGAACTATGAATCGGAACGCAATCAATTATTGGCTGAGTTACAAAAAAGAAATATTCCAGGTGTGGTATTTTTGTCGGGCGACCGTCATGTTTCGAGTTTATGGAAATTGGATCGTCCGGGTTCTTATCCATTACTTGATTTAACGGTTACGCCCTTTACTGCAGGACCAGCGGTTGCCCACCCTTTGGATAAAAACTCGTTATTAGTTCCGGGAACTTTAACTGAAAAAAGAGCATTTTCTAAATTAAGTGTAAGTGGTCCAGCGAAAGATCGCGTTTTAACGATCAATGTATATGACCATTTAGGAAAAGATTTATGGAATTATACCATTAAAGCAAATGAATTAAAATAACATGGAAGTAGTTTTAAAACGACAGGATGATGCCTTTCATTTTGAGGCAGTAGGCGGATCAGGCGTTCCGGTTCAACTAGACGCAGCAGAAGCAATTGGAGGACATAATGCAGGAGCCAGACCCATGGAATTGTTATTGATGGGACTCGGTGGTTGTACGGCGATAGATGTAATTTTGATATTAAAAAAACAACGTCAAAACGTAGAAGATTTTCAAATTCGATTGACGGGCGACCGAGTAAAAATTGAAGGTACAGAAAAAACACCCTTTCGCTCCATCCATATACAATTTGAATTACAAGGAGAAGTAGATCCGCAGAAAGCTCAAAAAGCAATCACCCTTTCTATGGAAAAATATTGTTCAGCAACTGCTCAATTAGAGAGTAGTGCTAGCATAACTCATACATTAGTTATAAACGGAGAAAATATTTCAGCATAAATGAAGGCATATTTAGATTTATTACGTCACATCAAAGAAAATGGAACTTTTAAATCCGATCGTACGGGAACTGGAACTACGAGTGTATTTGGGTATCAAATGCGATTTAATTTAGAAGAGGGATTTCCATTAGTGACAACCAAAAAAACGCATTTAAAATCCATTATTTATGAATTATTATGGTTTTTGAAAGGAGAAACAAATATTGCCTATTTAAAAGAACATGGAGTAAGTATTTGGGATGAATGGGCAGATGAGAATGGAGATTTAGGCCCAGTTTATGGGAAACAATGGCGATCTTGGGAAGGTGCTAACGGAGTAGTGATTGATCAAATCCAAGATGTGATTCATACGCTTAAAACCAATCCTGATTCGAGAAGAATTATTGTAAGTGCATGGAATGTGGCAGAATTACCCAAAATGGCCTTAATGCCTTGTCATTCACTTTTTCAATTTTATGTTGCGAACGGTAAGCTATCATGCCAATTATATCAGCGTTCAGCAGATGTCTTTTTAGGAGTCCCTTTTAATATTGCATCTTATGCGCTTTTAACAATGATGTTAGCGCAAGTGTGTGATTTAGGATTGGGCGATTTTGTTTGGACAGGTGGAGATACACACTTGTATTCAAATCACATGGAGCAAGTCGAAACCCAGTTGAGTAGAGAACCAAGGGCACTGCCTACCATGAAATTAAATCCAAACGTAAAGGATTTATTTGATTTTACCTTTGAAGACTTTACCCTTGAAGGATATGATCCTTATCCAGGCATTAAGGCGCCGGTGGCGGTATAAAAGTTATGGGTTATGGGTTATGAGTTATGAGAAATGAAAAATACCCAAAAACTCAGAACCCATAACTCATATTTACCTCTGATTTGGTGCTGCTTTGAGAATATCACAGTCTTTATATTCTTCATCGATTGAGATAAATACATCTTCTTTGGCCTTTAAAAACCATTCATCAATGGCAGTATTTCGTTTACGACTAAGGGCAATTGCAGCAATTTTTTGATAATCGTCTTTTAAATTCGCAAAATGCGGAGCGTGTTTAGCTTTAAAATAAATAATACGCATGGCACTTCTTCCATCATCTGTACGGTATTGTTGAGGAACTGAAATGGTTCCAACTTTCATGGAATCCAATGCAAAATACAATGCAGGATCCATTGAACTGTCGAAAGGCAATTTTAAACCTCTTGTTTCAGGATCTAACATCATTCCTCCAGCATCTTGCGTTCCTTTATCTTGTGAGAACTCTTTAGCCGCTTTTTCAAATTTCAAGGTATCTCTTTGAATCAGCACACGAATGGAATCTAAAAATTTTGTAGGTTCTGTTAAATCCAATTTTTGGTAATCAGGACGTAATAAAATATGCTTTGCGCGATATTCTTGTCCACGTTGTTCAATCATTTGAATTAAGTGAAATCCAAATTCTGATTCAACAATATCTGACATTTCATTCGGTTTTAATTTTAAAGCAGCGGCTTCAAATGGTGGAACCATTTGACCTCTTTTTGCAAAACCCAAATCTCCACCACGCTTTCCAGACCCCAAATCTTCGGAATATATTTTGGCAATTTCATCAAAACTCTCCCCCTTTTCGACCCTCTTTTTAAATTCATTTAATTTAGTAACCAATTCTTGTTTTTGCTCTTTATTTGGTTGCGCAAGTCGGACGATATGTCCAACTTCAACCTCTGAAGGCAAATAAGGTAATGAATCGGAAGGAAAAGTTCCAAAAAACTGTTTTACTTCCTTAGGTGTAATTTTTACCGCTTCCGTAATTTTATCCTGCATTTTACGTCCAACTAATTGCTCTTTAATAGAACCCTTCAAATCTTCCTTTAATGTAGCAATAGACTTCCCAAATGCTTCTACAATCGCCTTGGATGAACCGTATTGGTTTTCCATTTGCTCCATTCTGGAATTTAATTCTTGATCAATTCGTTTATCCTCAACCGAAACAGAGTCGATTTCCGATTTGGCCAACAATAATTTATTAATCACCAATCCTTCCAATAATTGACAACGAGTGGGTGTATTTACTGGGTCTGTCGCTAAATATCGTTGGTACTGAAGTTCTAATTCTGATTTTAAGACAAAGTAGTTATCTACTTTGGCGATAATTTTATCTAAAACCTCACCTTGTTTTTCTTGTTGAGCAAAAGTTGTAAAGCTTCCAATAATAAAGCAAAACAGTAAAATGTATTTAAAGTTATTCATATCTATTTATTTCATTAACGCATCTAATTCACTATATTGAATCTGAGCAGGAAACTGTGTTTTTAATTTATTTAACCATTGCTTTTCAAAATCACTTTGCAACGTTCGAATAATAATTGTTCTAGCCTCATCGATGCTCTTTAATCGTTCAGGTTCTTTTTGTTTGATATCAATATATATTTTTCGATTTCCTTGATCTATGGTACGAGGCCCCAATTCATTTATCGAATCGATTATAGGGTTTTCACCTGGGTAAAAATATCCTTCTTTTGCTTCCAATGAACCTGGCTTGATGGAATTAAATCGTTTTACAACATCCTCCATCGATTGAGAGTAAAATTTAAAACTTACTCGAGCATTTTTTAATTTTACTGTTTTTGATGCAGGAGCAAGAGCACTTTCATCTTTTTCAACCAAATGTGTTGACAAAACACCTTTTTGTTTTAATTGGTGAACGACAAAATTGATTCTCGCTTCGCTTAAAGTATCATTTTCAGTAGCATCTCGATGACCAGAGACTTCTAACACATAGTCTTTATTTTTTAATAATACATTACTTAAGTCGGCAATTAATTTTACCCCATTTTCCGTCAACTCAGTTGTACCTACCTTGAAATACATTTCTGGATAACGTTTATTCATTGGATAAGGAGCTGATTTCAACAATTCAAGGGCATCGGTCAATGTTTTGGGAGAATCTGCAGAAATATATTTACCAAATACGCGAGCAGGCAATTTGAATTCTTGTGCATGCGTTTGATAATATTTTAAATGGTTCAGTGTATCTAAAGATGGTTCGTATATTTCCTTTTCAGTAATTTTACTAAATAAAGTACCCTCCAAAAATTCTTGCATTTGTTCTTTGAATGCCGGGTATTTCACTTCCAAATTTTGCTCCTCAGCCTGTAAGGTTAGAGATTCTAAATACTCTGTAAAATACAATTGCTCAGAATTTGAGGGTAAATAACCTAATTCTTTCAATTTTCTTTTTTGTTGTAATTGAACAAATTGATAAAAATCTTGTATCAAATAATCTTTACCTCCGACGGTAAATAATTTAAATTTCAAATAATCCTCATCCCCTATTCGATCGCGAGAAATTCTGTCTAATGCCACTTTTTTATTCGTTTCAATAATCGAAACTTGATTTTCAGCAAACACCTTTTTCATGAATGATTGACGAATTATTTCGCCACGTTCTTCATCATTCATCACTTTTTGTTTGATAAATTCAGCCATTTCTTCAAAAGATAAAAGTGGTTTTTTATCTAATAATTTAAAGACTTGCCAACCTAAATTGGTACGGATGGGTACCGAAATATCTCCAAGTCGCTGTAATCCAAATAATTTATCTTGTAACTCTTCACTCAAATCTGAAGAAAAATACCATCTACGTAGTTCACCGCCTCTTCCTCTAGAATAAGGATCATCCGAATAAGTTTTACACACTTCTTCGAAAGAATCTCCATTTTTTAGGTACAACTCAACGGTTTCAATTTTTTTCTTTGCATCTACCTGAATTGCCGTGGGAGCGTCCACCGCAACGGAAGCTAAAATATGCGATAAACGAATTTTACCTTGATTAGGCCTTGATTTCAATAATTTTACAATATGATATCCCGTTTTAGTTCGAAAAGGCTTTGAATATTCTCCTAATCCCAACGAATAGACCTTTGTTTCAAATGGATATTGAGTTTGCAAACTACTGATATACCCAATCATACCTCCTTTTGGCGCTGTTTGAGCATCTTCTGAATATTTTAATGCCAAAGTTGAAAAATCTTCTCCCTGCTTTAAGCGTTTATAAATATTTTCAATTTTTTGATGTGCAATAAGGGTGTCGCCCGGACTAGGGTTCACTGCAAGCTTTGCCAAAATATGTGCTACTTGCTTCTCATCCTTCATCCGTTGATATGCCTCGCGAACAAGTTGGTCCACTTTTTCATTATCGATTAAATATGGACTGGCTAATTCTTTTCTGAAACTTTGGTATTCTTCTTGGAATCCAGGAGATTGCATAATTCCAGCTTGTTCTGCAGCTAAAATCTTATATTGATAATCAATGTAATCATTCAAAAACTTTGCCTTATTTTCTGCGCGTACAGAATCACTTTCCACTAATCGTTTATAATCTGCCACAAAACGAGTTGCAGCAATTTTCTTAGGACCTATCTGAATGGGATTTTGCCCCCAAACCAATGAAATAGTACTGATGAATAAACTACAAAAAATGGCCCAAAAGCCTACATTGAATTTCATAAATTTTCTCCTACTCAAAAACCGATTTCAAAATCTTTTAAAATTACGAAAATAAACCCAATTTACCCTATCTAATCATCTCTTTACTGATAATTTGATAGGTTAAAACATAGTTAAAATTCGTTAATGGATTTCCTTGCTTATTAAATACTTCCTTTTTTGATCGAATGAAATTAAACTTTGGCATTTTATCTTCTTTCCATTGTACTTCAGAAACACCAATTAAATCATTTTTATCTTTCTTTGCTATCCAATATAATCCCAATCCACCTACACGAGCTCCCCATAAAAACCATCCAAAAGGATTTGAAACGGAGCTCCACTCAAGCAAAGTAATAGGAACTTGCACCAATCCACCCACTTGATTTATTTGTCCCATTGTTTTATTTATTGCGGTGTAATCATCTACTTCCCAAACAGAAATCTGTATGCCCAAAGTTTGATTTTTTTTCACTTCTAACATGGGAAGTTTGATGGTGTCTAATTTTATAGTTTGCCCTTTTTTGACTCCATTCAAATAACTTGATTTATTTGCCGCTTGCAACAATTTTCCGTTTTCAAATACACTTATCGAGACGTTTAACAACAATTCATCCTTAAATGTTAATTTTTCTTGAATTTCATTTACCTGTAAATCCCCTAATTTCAAACTAATATTTTTAACATATTCTGCCTCTCGAATTAAACTTTTATCATTTTTTGAAAGCATCACCACTTGCTTTTTTTGACAAGACAATAAACTCAATACTAGCAAAAATATACCTATTAGAGGTTTAAAGGTCATTTTAATTGAAAATTGATAATTCATAACTCATAATTCGAATCTTGGTTCCTGCTGAGTTAAACAATGAAAGCTACCTTGTCCCCAAATAATTTGTTTTGCTGAAAGTCCGATCACAGGTCGATCTGTAAACAATGTTGAAAGTATTTCTAGGGCTATTGCATCTTGTGGACAATCGAATGTCGGAACCAAAACACCTGCATTACAGATATAAAAATTTGCATAGGATCCTGGCGCTCTAAAATCATCAATTACAACTGCCTCAGGCATCGGTAGTTCTACAATATGCAATGGTTTGCCATTTAGTAACCGCATTTCTTTTAATTCAGAAAGATTTTTTTGCAAGACATGAAAATTGTCATCAGTTGAATCATTTTCCACCACGGCTACTACAGTATCTTCCTTCACAAATCGAACGGTGTCATCAATGTGTCCATCTGTATCATCACCAACAATACCGTCAGATACCCATAAAACTTGTTCAACGCCATAGTAATCGCATAGGTATTGTTCAATTTGTGCCTGAGAAAGATGTGGATTTCGATTTGGATTTAATAAACAAGATCGACTTGTCAAAACCGTACCTTTTCCATTAAATTCGACGGATCCACCTTCCATAATAATTCCTGGGGAAACCATTGGCAGACCTTTAAAATCTGCAATAGCTGCAGGCAAATCATTGTCGTCATGATATGGAGGGTATTTTCCACCCCAGGCATTATATCCCCAATCAACAATCAATTTCTCTCTTGTTTCTTGTTTGATTAAAAACGCAGGGCCATGATCTCTGCACCAGGCATCATTTGTCTTGTGTAAATGAAAAACAATTTGTTTTTCATCAATTCCATAAACCGGTAATTGACTTGTAATATAATCTTTTAAAACTTCATCATGTACATTGATATAAACTTTTTCGCCTTTCGCAATTTCACGGATGAGCGCAAAATATTCAGGATACATCTTTTGTAATTTATCTCCTTGCCAAGAATGATCATTATGCGGAAAGGTGATCCATGTTGCTTCATGGGGATGCCATTCAGCTGGAAAATAAAAGTTATTTGACTTAGGATTCATTTGTAATCTTTTCTAAAATGATACGTAATCCCTCCACGGTAATGTGTTGATTTACTTCTGTGAAATATTCTTTCAAGGGTGTTAAAATGGAAGATAATCCACCTGTGGCAATAACGACTAACTCATTACCTTTTTCAGCCTTTACCTGTGTAATCATTTCCTTCACCATTCCAACATATCCCCACAAAATACCTGATTGAATCGCAGTAACTGTATCGGTACCTAGGGGCTTAGAAGGCATTTCAAGGGGAACTTCTGGTAATTGTGCAGTTTGAGAAAATAGTGACTTTACGGCGGTTTTTAATCCCGGTGCAATGGAAACCCCTTCAATTTGACCTTTTTGGTTCACTAACGTAAATGTTAACGCAGTTCCAAAATCCACTACTAAAACATCCGACTGGTAGGTAACAAACCCATAAACTGCATTGGCAATTAAATCGGTTCCTATTTCATCTTGGGCAATTAATTGAATAGGCAATTGATGGTAAAATTCTTTTCCTAAAACAATTACTTTCCGACCTAACCAATTTTCAATTCCTTTTTGTACCTGTGGCATTACACCTGGCACAACCGAAGAAATAATAACCTTATCAGGCATGTCATACCCTCTCTCATTCCAGCCCTTCGATACCCAATCCTCTACCTTTTTGGCTGACCAAGGCTGGTGCGTACGCGTGCGGAAAGTCTCAATCCATTCGGAATGTTGATAAATACCTAACACAATGTCAGTATTTCCGATATCAATTACTACAATCATTTTAAGGTTTTTTGGGCAAGTCCTTAGCGAGTCCAGCCGATAAAATAGGAAAACGTAACCATGATTTAGGATCTAAACTGTAATCATCCACATGGAATCCGGGTGCATATCGTTCTCTTTTCCACTGATTTCTAGCCCAAAGTCTAAAATAGCGATCGGCAAATTCCCAAAGTTTACTTTCCGAATATACATGTAAATATTCCGCTTTTAATTCTTCAAAAACCAACTGAGGGGCATTTTTGTTCCTAAAAGCTGATTTTTCTATAAAATTTAAAATAGGATAAGGCATTAAATCTTCTTCATCAACTTGCTTGGTTTCCAATGGTCGTAGTTCCGCACTTGGCTCCAAGGCATTCACAAATTGTAATCCTGAAAGGTTTAATTTTCCATCCACTCCAATTTTTTCCATCCATTTCAACCATTGACGAATAAAAGTTTTGTCGATCCCGGCTATTGGAGAAATCGAACCAGAAGTATCACCATCCATCGTCGCATACCCAACACTGGCCTCCGAACGATTTGAGGTTGCCAATAATAATGCATTTTGAATATTAGCAAACATCCATGCCGAAGGAGCGCGAACACGTGCTTGAACATTTTGCAAGGTTATATCGTCTGTTTCCCAGGTTAATTTTCTACCAATCGCACCTTCAATTAAATTGGTATAAGAGGCAACTATTTCATCTATTTCAATTTCAAAATGTTTACTCCCAATATTTTCAGCCAATTGTTTGGCTGAATTTCTGGTTTGTTCCGAAGAGTTTTTAGTTCCTTGATATACGGTAATTAATGCTTTTTGCAAAATCCCTTGAATCGAATCACAGGATTGAATTCCTTTGAAATAATCTAAACTATGTTTTAACCCTTCCAAACCTAAATCCCTTGCTGCCAAGTGAATAGCTACATAACAAAGTGAAGCAATTGCGGAAGAATCAGCCCCTCCAGAAAGGGATAAAACCCAACCGTTGGAATAAGATTTACGCATATAATCCCATAATGCGAGTGATATACTTCTGGCAAATTCTTCTTCTTTGGTGTAGGATGAATTAAGTTCTTCACTAAAAAATATAGTATTTCCAGCCTTTGCAGCAGGATGAAATGGAATGGTAATGATTGACTCCTGACTCGTACTTTGGCTTGCCTTAATTTCCAAATTGCAGCCAGTCCAATTGAATTCTTTAAAAACAAAACGATCTGTATCTGCTTTCAATTGACCATTTTGGTAAATATAGGCATCGCCATCAAAGATGGTGCGTCCCGACTCATTACCCAACAAATTAGCAAATACATAAGTGCCATGGATGATTTCAGATCCTTTACTTGCTATGGTTTTGCGAATTTCATTTTTACCAAAACTAAAATGTGAGGCAGTTGGATTACAGATTAAATTTGCTCCACGTTTAGCTAATGCATAGGCAGGCCGATTCGTTTCCTCCCAAGCATCTTGACAAATTTCAATCCCTAATCGAATACCGTTAAAGTCAATGATATAATCGCCTAAAGGAACGTCATATCCATCAAAAGAAACCGTAATACATTTATTTTTTCCCCAAGCTGTAAACCAACGAGGTTCATAATGTACGCCATCATTAGCTAAATGTTGTTTCGGGATAAAGGCAACTATTTTTTGTTGAAAAACGATGGCCGCTACATTGAATAATTCATTTTCAATCCAAAATGGTACACCAACAATTACTAATTGATTACCTACTTTTTTCGAAAATTCAACTAACGATTCGTGTGCTTTCTCCGTCGTAAATTTAGATAAAAACTGATCTTCGCAACCATATCCCGTCAAACACATTTCTGGAAAACAAAGGAGATCATATCCTTTGGAAACAACCTGCGAAAAAGCATCTTCAATACGCTGTAAATTACCCTTCCAATCCAAAGGTATTTGATTAACAGTAATGGCTGCAAGAGAAATTTGAGGCATTTTATCTTGGTTTCTGCGATTTATTTGTTGTTTTAGGTCCCCAAACTTTATACCAAGGCTTTTTAGCCTCGATCTGGTTGGGTCCTGCACCGGCTACTTGCGCCGTACGTACATGCTTGTATCTTGGAGTCCACATCCACGACATAGCCGCACGTGGACGAAAATATTTGTCCCCATGTCGATGCTCCACCCGCACTCTGCAAGTGGCTCTCGGACAACGAGCCGACCAGCAAGAAGACATCAAATATCCCATGCTGATGATACATACAACAACTAAACTCCTAAATTTCAAATTCTTGAACATTAATTAGGCAATAAATCGCTAGTTACTAACGAATTTAGATTAGTTAAATTTCATACAATGCTGTAATTTTGTAAAAATAATCAGCAAGTGCATATAAACTCCAAAGATATAAAAATCTCAGCAGATACGATGGAAATTACCTATCCGGTCATGGAATCTTTTTACACGATTCAGGGAGAAGGACATTTCCAAGGTCATGCAGCCTATTTTATTCGATTAGGAGGATGTGATGTAGGTTGTCATTGGTGTGATGTAAAAGAAAGTTGGCCGATGGACACACATCCAAAAGTTTCAATCCAGCAATTATTACAAGAAGTTCAACAAACACCTTGTGAGATCGTTGTGATTACAGGTGGTGAGCCTTTGATGCACGATTTACATCCACTTACACAAGCCTTGCAAACAGCTGGTTTTCGTACCCATATTGAAACTTCGGGAGTGGGTAAACTGAGTGGATCATGGGATTGGATATGTTTTTCTCCCAAAAAATTCAAAGATCCTAACCCAGCAATTTACTCCTTGGTAAATGAACTTAAAATTGTGGTTTTCAATAAATCAGACTTTAAGTGGGCTCAAACTTTTGTAAAAGATATGCCTAAAACTGCTCGATTATTGTTACAACCAGAGT
>JBEGQV010000275.1:0-6199 GCA_041180785.1 Bacteroidota bacterium
ATTTCCATTTCAGCTCTCGGTGGCGTGTACCAAGTAGAGGGGTCGTTTGGAGATTTTTCTTCAAACTCCCAAACGGCATGTGCCGTTTGAGCAGCTTGCTCTTTTGATATAGCCCCTTTAACCACAACATATCCGTTATGTAACCAAAATTCAAATTCTTCCTCCGTTAAGGCACGTAAAGTTCTCCCGCTCTTACCATCATTTAATTTTTTGACAGAGCTTTTTGCTACCGATGGGTTGCCAGGGATATCTAAGTGCTGATTTTCGTATTGCATCAATTTGTTCTTTTTAATACAACAAAGGTAGTGGGACAAAATAAACTATTTTTTTCCGTTATTAGTGATAATTTGTACAATATTGATATTTTTGAAGATAAATTAGCAAATTTATGTCAAATAAGGTCCAATTTGAAGCCATACAAATTAAGGAGGAGAGTTCTTTTCGGATTTTACAAACCCCTTATTTGCAGGATTTTTACATGTGGCATTCGCATCCTGAATACGAGTTATTGTATATTGAGGCTGAGGAGGGTCCTTGTTTTGTCGGAGAATACCGGTCACATTTCAAGCAATGTGAGTTGGTTTTTATTGGTCCAAATGTGCCTCATTTGAATTTTGATTATGGCGTGAAAGGAAACTACCGGAAGTTGGTTGTACAAATGCGTGAAGGATTTTTAGGAAATACGATGAAGGAAATTCCCGAGTTGGCAAAAATTGAAAAGTTATTTCAATTTGCCAAATCGGGCATCCGATTTAATGGATTGGATAAACATCACATTGGCGACCGACTATTTGCCCTGTTGACTAAAAGTCATTTTGAACAGTTTGTTGAGATCTTAAGTATATTTCAAACCTTAGCAGCTGAATTTGAAATTGAGCTATTAAACAAGGAACCTTTATGGCATCATCCTACTGCAAAAGATCAACATCGCATGAATAATATCAAGGCATTTGTTGAGGATCATTTTCAACGTTCGATTACCTTGGAGGAAATTTCAGACTGGAGTAATTTGAGCAAGGAGGCTTTTTGTAGATACTTTAAAGCGAAAACTCAATTGACCTTTTTGGAATACTTACATCAATATCGAGTGAGTCAAGCCAAAAAGTTATTAATGCGTGATGTATCGATTGCCGAGGTGGCCGAACAATGTGGTTTTGAATCATTGAGCTATTTTAATCGTGTATTTAAAAAAATTGTAGGGGAGAATCCAAGTAAATACCGTTCAAAATTTACCTATTTAGATTTGAGTAATTAATTGTGATAATTCTCTTTTTATGGAAAATGAAAGATATGTTTGATTTAACTGGAAAGATTGCCTTAGTAACAGGCTGTAAGCGTGGAATTGGGAAAGCGATGGCTTTGGGATTGGCAGAGGCGGGTGCTGATATTATTGGTGTTTCGGCCAATTTGGAATTATCAGGTTCGGATGTTGAAAAGGAAGTAAAGGCATTGGGCAGGAATTTCAAGGCATTTCAAGCTAATTTTGGAGATCGGCCTTCTTTATACGCTTTCATTGAACAAGTTAAAAAAGCATATCCTCGAATTGATATATTAGTAAATAACGCAGGTACGATTTTACGAAATCCAGCCGCTGAACATTCTGATGCGTATTGGGATGAAGTATTGGAAGTTAATTTGAATTCGCAATTTATTTTGAGTAGAGAAATTGGCAAAGGAATGTTGGCGCAAGGCGCTGGAAAAATTATTTTTACGGCTTCTTTATTAAGTTTTCAAGGCGGAATCAATGTGCCTGGTTATGCGGCAAGCAAAGGAGGAATTGCCCGTTTGACGATGGCCTTGGCTAATGAATGGGCAGGAAAGGGCGTAAATGTGAATGCAATTGCACCAGGATATATTTCTACGGATAATACTGAAGCCCTTCGAAATGATCCGGATCGTTCCCATTCGATTTTAGGTCGAATTCCAGCGGGTCGCTGGGGGGAAGCGGATGATTTCAAAGGGCCCGTAGTGTTTTTGGCTTCTGAGGCCTCTAACTATGTGCACGGAACCATCTTAACTGTTGATGGTGGTTGGATGGGTCGTTAAACCGACATAATATCTTTTTCTTTCTCTCCAAAAATCACATCGATTTTGGCGATGAAGGCATCTGTTTGTTTTTGTACTTTGTCTTCTCCGTCTTTAATAGCATCTTCAGATACACCGTCTGCTTTTAATTTTTTGATGCTATTGTTGGCATCTTGACGTGCGTTACGGATATTCACTTTAGCTGTTTCGATTTCTGCCTTCACACGTTTTACTAAATCGCGTCTCCGATCTTCTGTTAATGGAGGAATGTTCAAACGAATGGTTTCTCCGTCATTTACTGGATTTAAACCTAAATTAGAATTACGAATTGCTTTTTCAATCTCTCCGAAAAGTCCTTTTTCAAAAGGCTTGATCGCTATCGTACGAGCATCAGGCGTAGTGATGGAAGCAGCACCATTGATGGGAGTTGCCATGCCATAGTAATCGACCATTAAACCATCTAACATATTAACAGATGCTTTACCTGCTCTAATTTTTGATAATTCGATATTTAAGTGCTTGATGGCGCCTTCCATTGTTTCTTTGGCTGCATCAATGTAAAATTCAATTTCTTCCATTTCTATTAACTAATAAGCGTTCCTACTTCTTCTCCTTTAACTAATTGTGCTAAATTCCCTTTTTTGTTCATGTCAAAAACAATGATTGGTACCTTGTTTTCCTGACAAAGCGTAAAGGCAGTGGTATCCATAATTTTCAAGCCTTTGTTTATCGCATCTTGAAAACTTAATTGTGTGAATCGGGTTGCACTAGGGTCTTTCTCTGGATCTGCTGTATACACTCCATCCACACGAGTTCCTTTTAACACTACATCAGCTTCCATTTCAATCGCACGTAAGGAGGCAGTTGAATCGGTCGTAAAATACGGATTACCCGTTCCAGCACCAAAAATTACCACCCTGCCTTTTTCTAAATGTCGAATGGCTCTTCTGCGAATAAATGGTTCACAAACGGCTTCTATTTTGATGGCAGTCATCATACGCGTGTACAAGCCCTGTTTTTCCAAGGAAGCTTGCACTGCCATTCCATTAATTACAGTTGCTAACATACCCATGTAATCGCCTTGCACTCGATCAATCCCTGCTTTTGCGGCAGCAGCCCCTCTGAAAATATTTCCTCCACCAATCACAATTGCTACTTCTACACCTAAATCATGCACTTCTTTGATTTCGGAAGCATATTGTGCCAAAATGCTCGGTTCAATCACTTCTTCTTTGGTGGAAAGGGCTTCGCCAGAAAGTTTTAATAAAATTCGTTTGTATTTTAGTTCTCCCATGAGGATGTATGGATAAAGGTAATTTGCCTTGCAAATTTAGAAAAATATTCGGGTTTTAGAGCACCCTAATTCATCAATTTTTAGCCTTTGGTAATTGCCACCATGGAAGATAGGGGTAGGCATGGTGTTCGTAATGGTAACCAAAAAAATAACAGGAAATAAATGCCCACAAATGGTTTTTTTGCTGAGTGCCTGAGTGATGCTCGTTGTGGTGAATGCCCATGTGCGGTAAATAGGTGCCAAAATAAAATAATTGCAAGGTGCTTAAGATGGCAGGTAGCTCCCAAAACAAGATTAAATTCCACATAGGAAAATACATTTTCAATAGATTATAGGCGATAGCCATGGCAACAATTTGTTGCCATGAAATATATTGTTTCATAAACTTAAACCACCATAAAAAAAAGTTTCCTTGGTGCACATCGGGATCTTTCTCCGTATTGACAAATTGGTGGTGCAGGTGATGTTTTTTTTCTAATAAACTGTATCGATTAAATGCAAATAAAAGGGTGGCGATTTGTCCAAGGATTCTATTGAGTTTCGGGTATTTGGGGGAAACGACTCCATGGATAGAGTCGTGACTCGTGATAAACAAGCCCGTGTATAAATGCGTTTGAATCAAAATACCTATAAATAGATAAAAATTATTGAAAGTAATGTTTTGATGTAGTAATAAATATAAGTGCAAAAACCAGCATATGATAATGATCAAGGCAATGATGATACCGGTAAATTGATATTCTGATTTTTGCATTTGTTTACTCCAAAATTTGAAATTAACTTCAGGAATTATTCCTCAAAACTATGAAATATCGCTTACTTTTTGGCATTGTTGGACTCTATTTTTTAAGCATCAGTCGTGAATCCCATGCGCAAAAGACTTTCTGTAATCCAATGAATTTGGATTATGGATTTACGCCCATTCCAAATTTTTCTGAACAAGGTAGGCATCGTGCAACAGCAGATCCGGTAATTTCTTATTTTAAAGGAAAATATTACCTTTTTTCAACCAATCAATGGGGCTATTGGTGGAGCGATGATTTATTAAAGTGGAACTTTATTTCTCGAAAATTTTTACAACCTTATCACAAAGTTTATGATGAATTGTGTGCACCGGCTACTTTGACTTTAGGAGATAGTTTGTTGGTGATTGGTTCCACCTATGCAAAAGATTTTACACTTTGGTACAGTCAACACCCTACTTCAGATACTTGGAAAGAGGCCGTTCATGCCTTTACCGCAGGAGCTTGGGATCCTGCCTTTTTTGAAGATGATGACAAGCGAGTTTATCTATATCATGGATCCAGTAATTTATACCCAATGTATGGTATCGAAATTGATCGAAAAACCTTACAGCCCATTGGGGAACGAAAAGAATTGATTCAATTACATGACGACATTCATGGTTGGGAGCGTTTTGGTGAATATCAAGACAATACCTTTTTGAAGCCCTTTATGGAGGGCGCTTGGATGAATAAGCATAAGGGCAAATATTATTTGCAATATGGAGCACCAGGTACCGAATTTTCGCATTATGGGGATGGGGTTTACACTTCCGATAAACCTTTAGGACCATTCACCTACCAATCGCACAATCCATTTGCTTATAAGCCGGGAGGATTTACAAGAGGGGCAGGCCATGGTGCTACTTTTGAGGGACAATTTAATAACTGGTGGCATGTGTCTACAATTACCATTGCTTCTAAAAATAGTTTTGAGCGTCGCTTAGGACTTTGGCCAACGCAATTCGATAAGGATGGTATTTTGTATACAGAAACGGCGTATAGCGATTTTCCAATGAAAATGCCTACGTCAACATTTGTAAAACCTAGTGATTTATTTACGGGTTGGATGATCTTAAATTACAATAAACCGGTTCAAGTCTCTTCAAGTCTTGGTAATTATACAGCGAATTACGCAGTAGATGAACAAATGAGAACCTATTGGTCGGCCAAGAGCAATAAAAAGGGCGAATTTATTCAGTCAGACTTAGGAGAAGTTTCCACCATTCGGGCCATTCAGGTGAACTACGCAGACCAAGATGTGGACACTTCCTTTTTAGGCAAAATCAATGGAATTTACCACCAATATCAGATTTTAGCTTCTAAAGATGGGAAGAATTGGCAGGTAATTGTTGATAAATCAAATAATAAAACAGATGTGCCACACGATTATATCGAATTAGCTAAACCCATTGAAGCTCGATTTGTGAAATTAGTAAACTTCCATATGGCTGCTGGTAAATTTGCCATCAGTGGCTTGCGCGTATTTGGCAATGGACATGGCTCAAAACCAACTAAAATAAAAGATTTTGTTGTTTTACGTGGAGAACATGATACCCGTAGTGCCTGGCTCAAATGGCGCCACGATTCCAATGCCACAGGATATGTGATTTACTCCGGAATTGCTCCTGATAAATTATATACCTCGGTGATGGTGTATGGGAATAATGATTATTATTTCAAATCAATGGACAAGGATAAAACCTATTATTTCCAGATTGAGGCATTTAATGAGAATGGGGTAGGGGAACGAACAGAAGTTATAGTGAGCAGAGTGAGCGAGTGAATAATGTGATTAAGAGAGCCTCGGATTTAAATCCGAGGTAAAAAAATTTAAAAATAAAAAGCCGTAGAATTAATTCTACGGCCCCATAAATTAAAATGTTAAATCACTTCATTATAAGTCTAAACACCATTCCCGGATTTTCAACTCCCACATAAATATAGCCATCTCTACCCATTTCTACATTTCGCATTCGACCAATGTTGAGAAGTACTTTTTCTTGCTTGACAACTTGGTTGTTTTTGATTTCAACGCGTTGTAAATAATTGAAACGTAAGGAACCAATTAGTAAATTACCTTTCCACCCTGGATATT
>JBEGQV010000276.1:0-3367 GCA_041180785.1 Bacteroidota bacterium
TTATACGAGAAATCACCCCTGTGGCGGAAGAAGCAGGGATTAATCTTTCCATTCATCCGGATGATCCTCCATTTCCTATTTTAGGATTACCACGTGTGGTGAGTACGGAGTCGGATGCCAAACAATTGTTGGCTGCGTATGATTCGCCCAATAATGGATTATGTTTTTGCACGGGAAGTTATGGTGTGCGTGCAGACAATGATTTAGTAGGGATGGTGGAGCGATTAGGCCATCGAATTAATTTTATTCACTTGCGGGCAACCAAGCGAAATGAATTAGGCGATTTTCATGAGGCAGATCATTTAGACGGAGATGTAGATATGTTTGGTGTGATGAAGGCTTTGGTGCTAGAGCAACAAAAACGTGAAAAGGCAGGACGAATAGATTTGCGAATGCCATTTAGACCAGATCATGGTCACCGCATGTTAGACGACTTACAAGAAGGCAAAAAAACAAATCCAGGTTATACTGCCATAGGACGATTGAGGGGCTTGGCTGAATTGAGAGGTTTGGAGATTGGAATTCGAGGAATGATGAAACTATAAAAATTGGGGGCCCTGCCCCCAATTTGTTTTAAATTATCAGTAAACTGTTTTGATTTGGTTTTCGTTTTTTTTAAGGGGAAATGCGTCCCCTTACCCCCTGCAATTTAATAGTTAAAAAGTTCAGTTATTTTATAAAATTAATATAAGTAGTTGCTTCAGGCAATAACTTATATATGAGTAAAGTATTTGTTAATTCAAAAAATCTTTATAACTTTGCACCCCCGTTCCTATGCGAACACAGATTTAGGTCTGATATTCAGTGTAGAAAGGGTTAAAATAAATTTAAACATTTAAACGGTAACATTACAAAATGCCAACTATTCAGCAATTGGTGCGTAAAGGACGTGAGCAGATGACTTGGAAATCTAAGTCGCCCGCTTTAGATTCTTGCCCGCAAAGACGTGGAGTATGTACTCGTGTGTACACGACAACTCCTAAAAAACCAAATTCAGCGATGCGTAAAGTAGCCCGTGTTCGTTTGACGAACCAAAAAGAGGTGAACGCATACATTCCAGGTGAAGGTCACAATTTACAAGAGCACTCGATCGTATTGATTCGTGGTGGTCGTGTGAAGGACTTGCCAGGTGTTCGTTATCACATTATTCGTGGTGCATTAGATACTGCGGGTGTGAACGGACGTTTACAGTCTCGTTCTAAGTATGGTGCTAAGCGTCCAAAACCAGGACAAGCAGCTCCAACTGGAAAGAAAAAATAATTAACTAACGATCCAGTATGCCTCGTTAGGGCAGAAGAAATTGGGTCCATTTTAAACAATTAACAACATGAGAAAAGCGAAACCTAAAAAACGTTACGTTTTACCAGATCCTAAATTTAAGGATGTATTAGTAACTAAGTTTGTAAACAATTTAATGTACGACGGAAAGAAGTCGATTGCCTATAACATCTTTTATGATGCGTTAGACAAGGTAGAGGAGCGTACAAAGGAAAATGGTTTAGAAACTTGGAAAAAAGCATTGAACAATGTAATGCCAACCGTGGAGGTAAAAAGCCGTCGTGTGGGAGGTGCAAACTTCCAAGTTCCAACAGAAGTGCGAGCTGAACGCAAAGTGTCTTTAGGAATGAAATGGTTAATCTTGTACGCTCGTAAGCGTGGAGATAAAACGATGATGGATCGTCTAGCAAATGAAATCATTGCTGCTGCTAAAGGTGAAGGAGCTGCTGTGAAGAAGAAAGATGATACACACAGAATGGCTGAGGCGAACAAAGCGTTCTCTCACTTCCGTTTTTAATAAACGTTTTAAACAAGAAGGGCCACTCTCCGAGTGGCCTTTTTTTATGTCCAACATCATAGCCTATCAAGTCTATGGATTTGACAAATCATTAAATTATCCTTAGCTTTGATTACATTTCAGTAACAAATAGCACAACATGATTTCAAAGAAGGCAAAGTATGCGTTAAAAGCTTTAAAAGTTTTAGCCCAGAATTTTGAAAAAGGACCGGTTTTAATTTCCTTTATTGCCGATTCAGAAAATATTCCCAAGAAGTTTTTGGAAGCTATTTTATTGGAATTACGAAACCATGGTATTCTACAATCACAAAAAGGTAAAGGCGGTGGCTATTACTTACGCATCCCGCCAGACCAAGTAACATTCGCAAAGATCATTCGAATTGTGGATGGGCCCATTGCGCCTGCTTTATGTGTATCATTACATTTTTATGGAAAATGTGACGATTGTGCCAATGAGGAAACTTGTCAGTTACGTTCAGTACTCGCAAAATGGAGAGATGCGAACCTTTCGGTGTTAGAAAAAACTACGTTAGCAGAATTAGTTTAAGTTATTCGTAAAGGTATCCCATTGCGGAATCTTTGATTTCCTCAAGTCCTAATTCTAGGAATTCTTCCCAGAAAGTATTATTTGGTACAGCTGCTCTGCAGAGAATTGGTGTTTTTTTGATGGGATGAATAAAATATAAGCGACGGGCATGTAGGTTGATGCTGCCGTCCGGATTAGGTTTGTCGTAACCGTATTTAATATCACCTCGGATGGGGCAACCAATAGTTGACAACTGCACACGTATTTGGTGCGGTCTACCCGTTATAGGTTCTACTTCAATTAAATGGTGTAGATTTATTTTTCCGATGTATTTATAATTAAGTTCTGCTTTTTGGGCCTTTCCTGTAGGTTCTTCGTAGGCTGTGGTGATGTTTTTTTCTTCGTTCTTCAGCAACCAATGGGTTAGTTTTCCTTTAAGGGGATTTGGCTTTCTTCTAGTAATGGCCCAGTAGGTCTTTTGGATTTCCCTTCTGCGGAAAAGTTCCATCATTCGTTCCAATGCCTTGGAAGTACGGGCGAATACAACAAGTCCGGAAACCGGACGATCTAATCGATGTACAGGATGCAAGAAAACCTCTCCAGGTTTTTCGTATTTAACTTTGATGTATTCTTTCAACACATCTGTTAATGTTTTATCTCCAGTTTTATCTCCTTGCACTAAGATTCCAGCTCGTTTATTGACGATCAGAAGGTGGTTGTCTTCATAAATTACTTGGAAATCTTTCATGCACATGTAGTATTTAGCTACAAAGATAGTGGAATTTTAAGAAAAGGTGCGTATTAAAGTGGTTAGGTATTCATTGATTATTCAATCATATTTCAAATTTAGGAAGGTTTATTTTTAGAAAAGTTGTGATTTTGCAACTTTTTTCATCTCTCATTCTCAGTGTTTTAGAAAACAGATGTAAAAAAACTTCAATTTTTTTATAGTGTAATTTGGAATAAGAAAAAAAAAGGGTAATCTTTGCACTCCGATTTGGCGCCAAAAGTGGTTGCCAGCACTGCAGAGGGGATAAACTGATCAA
>JBEGQV010000277.1:0-3791 GCA_041180785.1 Bacteroidota bacterium
ACAATTTCTGCTCCCAACGCATTCAAACGGGTATCAATGTTTTGGTATCCACGGTCGATTTGCTCGATGTTGTCGATGATGGATGTGCCACTTGCCGACATCGCTGCAATTAATAGAGAAACACCCGCACGAATATCAGGTGATGACATTCGGATGCCTTTCAATTGTTGTTTTCTGTCGAAACCTACAACGGTTGCACGATGGGGATCACACAAGATGATTTGAGCGCCCATTTCGATCAATCTGTCTACAAAGAACAAGCGACTTTCGAACATTTTTTGATGAATCAAGACCGTTCCTTTTGCTTGAATGGCTGTTACTAAAACGATCGATAATAAGTCGGGTGTAAATCCAGGCCAAGGGTGATCTGATATAGTAAGCATCGAGCCATCGATGAAATTTTCTAGTTCATAATGTTCTTGGGCTGGGATATGGATATCATCTCCTCTGAACTCCATTTGAATACCTAATTTTTGGAAAACCGTAGGGATGATACCTAATTCGGCGATTTGACAATTTTTAATGGTGATTTCAGATTGAGTCATGGCTGCCATTCCAATGAAGGAACCAATTTCAATCATGTCTGGCAACATGGTGTGTTCTGTACCACCCAATTCCTTAACCCCTTCAATGGTTAATAAATTGGAGCCAATACCAGAAATTTTTGCACCCATGCGATTCAACATTTTACACAATTGTTGCAAATATGGTTCACAAGCGGCATTGTAAATTGTTGTAGTACCTTCTGCTAAAACAGCTGCCATCAAAATGTTAGCAGTTCCTGTTACAGAAGCCTCATCTAATAACATGTAGCATCCTTTCAATGCGGAGGCGTCCACCTCATAAATTCCACCATCTTCTGCAGAATAGTTGAATTTAGCACCTAGTTTCATGAAGCCAAAGAAGTGCGTATCTAATCTTCTTCTTCCAATTTTGTCTCCTCCTGGAGATGGAATTCTTCCTTTTTTGAAACGAGCTAAAGTGGGTCCAACAAGCATCACAGAGCCGCGCAACGCTGCGGCTTTTTTCTTGTATGTATCAGACTCTAAATAATCAATATTTACCTGAGAAGCATCAAATTCAATACTTGATTCACTCAAACGACGGATTTTAACACCCATGTCTCCCAAAAGATCGATTAGTTGGTTTACATCACGGATGTTGGGTATGTTGTGAATTGTAACGGGTTCGGTGGTTAAAACAACCGCACATAAAATTTGTAATGCTTCGTTTTTAGCGCCTTGAGGAGTGATTTCTCCTTTTAACCTTCTGCCACCGGTAACTTTAAATGATGCCATAAATTTGATTATTTTTTATTTCTGTTGTTGAAATTTCGATTGTTTCTAAAATTATTGTTTTTACGGTAATTTTGGTTTCTGTTGTTATTAGTTCCAAAATCATTTGAGGCATAGGCATTTCTCGCGTTATTTGCTGCTCGAGCATGGCCTAAATTTTCTTGTGATAATTCCTGAACAACAGCATAAAGTCTGTTTTCTGACATGTCGAGAATGTTTTGCCAAATCACCGAATCGTCCACGCTATCTTTGTTCCAGGTAACATAAAAGCCTTTCATTAGTCGAGCAATATAGGCTACTAATAACTTTTTCTCCTCTTCCTTTTCTTCTGCCATGGCGCGTAGAATTAATAATTCCACATTTCTGCCATAGTGTTTGAATTTTAAAAAGTGCTGGTTATAATTCACCTTTTTTGGGGCACGCCCAACTGATTCAGGAGAAGGAGGTGGGTAGGGTCCTTGTACATTTAATTGGAAGTTGGACATGATGTACAAATCATCCCACAATTTCTTGTAATAATCTTGCGAATTATCCTTCATTCCGGGGTGAATTTGCTTCATCAATTCTACCAAGATAAAGGAATATTTTGTTCTTTTTTCTTGGTCGTCGATCGTTAAAATATGGTCGACTAATTTCTGGACACTTGATCCGTATTCTTTCATAAACTCTTGTATACTTTATCTGCCAAAACTTAGGAAAATCCATAAGTTTGGAATGGCAACTAATAAAAAAACGATGACTGCCCAAATCGACATCACCAATACTGCACCTGCTGCAAAATCTTTAGCTTTTTTTGCCAAAGGATGTTGATCAGGGGAAGCTAAATCGACGAGACGTTCCAAGGCCGAATTAAACAATTCTGCTGTCCACACGCCAGCAATCGCCAAGGTAATCCATAGCCAGTCAATCGCAGAGAAATTTAAGTAATTTCCCACTAAAATAACGCCAATCGTACTTAAGGCATGAATTTTTGCATTTTTTTCTTCCCTCCAAAGGGTCAAAATTCCATTCCAAGCGTTTTTCATTGATCTTAAAATTCAGCTGATTTAGGTGTTCTTGGGAACGGAATCACATCACGGATATTGCCCATTCCGGTAACAAATAATACCAATCGTTCAAATCCTAAACCGAATCCTGCATGTGGTGCAGAACCAAATTTACGAGTTTCCAAATACCACCAAATGGATTCTTCTGGAATACCTACTTCTTTCGTGCGTTGTACTAACTTTTCTAAATCATCTTCACGCTGCGAACCTCCAATGATTTCCCCAATCCCTGGAAACAATACATCCATCGCACGAACCGTTTTCCCGTCCTCATCTTGTTTCATGTAAAACGCCTTGATTTCCTTCGGATAGTTTGTTAATATAACCGGTTTTTTGAATTGTTTTTCTACCAAATAGCGTTCGTGTTCTGACTGTAAGTCGATTCCCCATTGTACAGGGTACGTAAATTTATTTTGCTTATGTGCTTTTGAATTTAACAATACTTCAATGGCTTCTGAATAGGTTAATCGCTCGAAGGTATTATCTACCACAAAACGCAATTTTTCTGAAAGCGTCATTTCCGACTGCTCTTCTTTTTTCTTTGTTTTTTCCTCGTCTAATAAACGTTTTTCAAGGAATGCAATATCATCTGCACAATTGTCTAGCGCATATTTTACCAAGTATTTGATAAAATCCTCTGCTAAATCCATGTTGTCCTTTAACTCGTAAAATGCGACTTCAGGTTCGATCATCCAAAACTCAGCTAAGTGACGAGTTGTATTTGAATTTTCTGCACGGAAAGTTGGACCAAAGGTATAAATTTTGGATAATGCCAAGGCTCCTAATTCGCCTTCTAATTGTCCAGAAACCGTCAAATTAGTCTCTTTTCCAAAGAAATCTTCTTTGTAATCGATTTCACCCTCTTCGTTGAGCGGTGGATTTTTTGCCGGTAATGTAGTTACACGAAACATTTCACCAGCACCTTCTGCATCTGAACCAGTGATGATGGGTGTATGTAAATAGAAAAATCCGTTGTCGTTAAAATACTTGTGAACGGCATAGGCTAGGGCGTGGCGAATACGCAAAATAGCCGAGAATGTATTAGTTCTTGGACGTAAGTGAGCAATTTCTCTCAAAAACTCCAAGGAGTGCTTCTTGGGTTGTAATGGGTATTTTTCCGGATCAGCAGTGCCATACACTTCGATCGACTTTACTTTTACTTCAACGGCTTGTCCTTGTCCTTGCGAAGCAATTAAGGTACCTTGAACACAAATGCAAGAACCGGTTGTGACTATTTTTAATGTTTCTTCCGAAACGGTATTTTCTTCTACAACTGCTTGAATATTATGTATTGTTGAACCATCATTCAAAGCAATAAAAGCCACGGATGAGGAAACTCGCTTGGTACGAACCCAAGCCTTTACGGTAATGTCTTGTTCAGTTGGTTGTAACTGAAGTATTTCTTTAATCTGCATAAATGTATAATAGGGGCGCTTTAATCAATAAAATT
>JBEGQV010000278.1:0-11555 GCA_041180785.1 Bacteroidota bacterium
CAAGACATTTTTGCCATTCAAAAAGAAATTAACAACATCACTATTTCTGAAACATTAGAAAAATATATCATCGAATTAATTTTTGCAACACGTAATCCGGCCGACTACGGATTAACGCAAGAAGCCAATTACGTACAATTCGGTGCTTCACCACGTGCAACCATCCAATTAAATTTAGCTTCAAAAGTAATGGCTTATTTGGAAGGCAGAGATTATGTACTTCCAGAAGACATCAAAGATGTAGCACCTGATATTTTAAATCACCGTATCCTATTAACCTATGAGGCAGAGGCCGAAAATATTTCGACCTTGGATATTATTCAGACAATCCTAAATTCTGTTGCAATTAATCGTTAACACGTAAAATTTCTGGCTTTTTAAAACCTATATTTTGCTGAAAAACAGAAGGCGTTTTGCCGGTTTGTACAAATTGAACTTGCTGTAAATCGACATTTGCTCCATATTGCAAATGAAATGACTGATCAGCAGAGATTTGAGCATTTTTCAGATGAATATTTCGAATAGGCATTTCGGGCAAACCACGCACCATCAAGCCTGTTTTAGCGTGTTGAGCAACGATATTTTCCATAAAAATATCACGAAACTGCGGAGTACCATCATTTACTGGCTCTGATTTTATTTGCGGCACTTCACTTCCGTTCCCGAAAGTAGAGACTGGATCTTTCCCTTGGTAATACATGTCCAAAATAATCGCTTCACCAGCGATATTATTCATCGAAATATCTTTGATGTATATTTTCTCAACAATACCACCTCTTCCTCGAGCTGTTTTGAAACGTAAACCAACATCTGTTCCCAAAAACTGACAATTCTGTGCAAATACATCATGTACTCCACCCGACATTTCAGATCCTACCACGATACCGCCATGACCATGAAAAACTTGTGAATTTGAAATAGTTACAAATGCAGTTGGTCGACCACGCTTTCTACCTTGCTCATCCTTTCCCGACTTTAAGCAAATGCCATCATCACCCACATCAATTTTACAATGATCAATCGTCACATATTCACACGACTCAATATCCAATCCATCAGAATTTTGTGCATACCAAGGATTTTTCACCGTCAATCCTTGTAAGGTAACGTGTGTACACAACAATGGGTGCACCGTCCAGGCTGGACTATTCTGAATCGTAAAATCCTCTAACAATACCTCATCACATTCAATTAAGGACAATAAATTTGGACGAAGAAACTCTTTGATTTGATCGGTATTGTTTAAGGTATATCCTGCATCTGTTCTACCTGCATTCGGATCTGCCGCACCTTTTAGGGCGGCAGCAGTTGGGTACCAAGTATCTTTTTTCTCATTCAGCACACCTGTTTGAATCAATTTTTCCCACTCCCCTGATGTTAATTTTTGTTTCTTAACTGGGCGCCACGCCTCACCTGCACCATCGATAATTCCACTACCTGTGATGGCAATTTTACGCAAATTTTTTCCTGAAATAGGAGATTTCACTCGGATCGCTTCTACACCTTCCCAATAGGTTTTAACCAAGGAATAATCAGATGATTTCTCTGAAAATTGTAACAATGCACCAGATGCTAAATGTAGATTGACATTTGACTTCAATTCAATTGGTCCAGATTTCCAAAATCCTTTCGGAATTAAAACCGTACCACCTCCCTGCATTGAGCACTCATTAATTGCCAGTTGAATAGCTAAAGCATTATTGATTTGCAAATCAGTTTTGGCTCCAAATTTTACAATATCAAACGTATCTAACTTAAAGACAGGCTTTGAAACGACAGGAATTTCATATTGGAATGTATTGGTAAAATCGGATTTTTTCAAAAAACTTTTAAGATGTTCAGTTGATTCTCCAATGGCTTGGGCAACAATATTGGCCATAACCGAGGCTCCATAATAGGTAAAATGAGTGTCATCACTCACTCCTTTTTTGTATTTTTTGTAGGCCGTATTGATGGGTAGATGCAAGAAGATTTTTTCAGATGCAACAGGACCTAATTTTTCAATCAGCGCTCTGGACTTTGCTTCCATATCAATAAATAGCACTTTTTCTTTCAGCGCAACTTCCCTCGCTACTTTCGGATAATCTCCATGTTGGTCGACAAATCGACCTGTAGAATCAAATTTTCTACGTTGAATAGATGACAAAATGATTGGAATTCCACCCTTTGAGCGTGTTTCTGAAATATATCGAATCAAATTTTTACGATAATCGGTATTCGCCTCAGCATAGCGAGAAGTGTCGGAGGTTTTTGCATCATTGTGACCAAATTGAATGAAAACATAATCTCCTTGTTTTATTTGATCAAATACCTTTGCCCATCGACCCTCATTTCTAAAACTCTTTGTACTTCTGCCATTATATGCATGGTTTTGCACTTCTACGGCTTCATTAAACAATGTCGCAAATGGAATACCCCAACCCGTTTCAGGAAAATCAGCAGGTAGTTTATTTGCCATTGTAGAATCTCCTATCAAGAATACACGAATGGGCTCATTTGATTTAAATGCAAAAAATAAAACACTGATGACAACTAAAAGGACTATTCTGCTTTTCATGGAATTTAATTTATTACTAAAGAAAAAATCTCCTAATAATTACTGATAAAAAAAGGGGCGCATGCCCCTTTTCATTTATTTTTTACGAATAAGTAAACTCGGATTAATCATGTACCGACCAGACTTTGTTCCATAAACTGCTAAACCGGTTGAATAAGCTTCCGGCACTTGCAATTTTATATTCAATTTACCGGTGTATGACGCTTCTTGATAGGATAACTTGGGAACATTAACTTGCACCCAATAGCCATAGGTTCCTGCTTCATTTAACTCGTGATTTCGAGGCTGGTAATGCCAGCTCAAGATTCCTTGGTGATCGGCAGGATCATCCATCAAATCCACCGTACCGGCTAATCTGCCATTAGCGATTACTTGAACAACCCCTGCATTTTTGTATGAATCAGTTTGTGGATAGGCATTAGGGTTTTTACCCGGGTCAAATGTACCCTTGCCCAGCATGTAGTCACCCTCCATTTTTCCAGAATCAACGCGATCTTTTCCTAATAATGGTTTTGGAGATGCCTCCACAAAAAAGCTTACTTGGGCAACTGAATCTTCAGAAAGTCCTTTTGGCCACTCAAATTCATATTCAAAATATCCATAACCTGCGCCGTTTAACTTATGTCCATCTACCGCCTTCCAATCCTTTTTATTCCAAAATTTTGCAACTGGTTTTTCGGTTTCCGCTTCAACAAGTAGTTGCTTGCCAAAATCAGGTTGCACATTTCCATTTTCGACTAACACATGCACAAAATTCTGGTGTAAAACAGCACCATTAGCATCTTCCAACATAAACTTTAAGGTATTAATGGAACGATCTTTTGGAAGAATTACCTCAACCGCTTCTAAATCCTTGACGGACCAAGGTGACCAATCGATCGTCTGCGATCTTTCCCACCATTTTTTTGTTTCACCCCATGCCGTTCTTCCTTCAAATACCATTCGCAAATTCAAGTGTTCTACTTGATTGCTGCGATCCGTTAAGGCAGACAATTTCAATGGAATCTTGATTTTATCTCCTGATTTTCCAGCAAATGTAATTTCTTGACCTGTGGACAAATAAAAATCGGAATGTAAATCTTTTAACGTCATCCCTTTGACAATTTCGCCCAATCCTGTTTGTTTTTCGGTACGGTCAAATTTATAATAACCATTCCATTCGTTTATCACGTCATGGTGTTCAGTATACAACCAACCTGCAACTTTGATATTGTTTCGGAAGGCATTCATGGCTTTATGGTAATCAAAGGTGTAATCTACATCTCCTGTACTGTTTTTGTATCCCCACACGTTGCCAAATTCCGAGTTAATCATCGGTTGCTTACCCTGTTTGTAGCCCTTTTCAAAATTCCAGGTACTACCATTATATGTACTATCCGACTGTTTTTTCAAAAATTCATCCCACTCATACCCCGGCAAATACGAGTGCCAAGAATGGATATCTGTTTCTGTATGTCCAAATCCACAACAGATGGAATTATCTTCTACTAATCGACTTCCATCTAAATTCTTTGTCAAATGGTACATTTCTGTTACCCATTTTTGCGTTTCAGGCAAATAAACCGATTTTTTCTTTCCGTTTACCTCCACTTTGGTGGTTAGGCCCCAGGTCTCATTAAAAACAATCCAGGAAAAAATTGCCGGGTGATTAAAATCGCGTTTTATCATTTCACGAAGCGTAAATTCTGCCTCATGGCGCATTTTTTCGCCTGGTTCTCCCCAAGAATTGGGTAAATCAGCCATCACTAAAAGTCCTAATTTATCTGCCCAATATAATTTTCTTGGTATCTCAGCTTTAATATGTGTCCGAATTCCATTGAGTCCAATTTGTTTGGAACGGATAATTTCATCGTACATGAATTGGTCTGTTGGAAAAGTATAAAAACCCTCTGGATGATAACTTTGGTCCAAAGCCAATTTTAAATAAATTGGCTTATTATTCAGAAACACGTATGCGGTTTCTGAATTTGGCAAGAAATCAGCAGAAATTTTACGCATGCCAAAATAGCCCGTAAATCGGTCCGCAACATCTCCATCCCCAAAATCCACCTGAAAATCATACAGAAATGGGTCTTCTAAGGTCCAAAGATGTGGTTTTGGAACAGGAATTGTAAATTCAATCTCCTTGGCACCCCTTGGTACTTCTTTGTGAAAAGTAATTCCCTCTTTAGTTTTAATATGTGTTTTCAGGGTCAATCCTTTGCTTGTGGCTTTCGGAAATATCGCTTTTACATGAATGGATTCCTGATCTATATCTGGGGAAATCTGAAAACTTTCTACATAATCAGCACCTCTTGATTCTAAGTAAACCGTTTGCCAAATTCCACGAGCATCTCCATAACCTTGTTTTCCATATAAGGTAAAATCTCTACGTTTATCATCCACACGAATAACGAGGGACTGTTCTTTGTCATAAGTCAAATAAGGTGTTAAATCAAAGGAAAAAGGAGTATAACCACCTTGATGCGTTCCCAACAATTTACCATTAAAATAAACATGCGTTTCCCAATCGCTCGCACCGATCACAATAAAAGTTCTTTTTTGCGACCAAGTGGAAGGCACCTTAATTTTTTTATGATACCAACCAATATCTGCTTGGTTTTTCTGTCCTGACAAAGTAGATGCCCAAGAGAATGGAACTTGAATGGATCCATAAATTTGATCCACATCTTCAAACCATTTTTGCTTCTGACCTACATTTAACGAGTCAAAGGCAAAATCCCATCTACCATTTAAGTTTTGCCAATTTGAACGGTAAAAATCTGGTCTAGGATGTTCAGGTAAGGGTATTTGATTTTGTGCAAACACAAAATTGATAGAAAACAGAAGGAGTAATGAAAGGTATTTAATTTTCATTCGAAAAAGAGGTAATTAAAAGTTCAACAAAAATTCTCAAAATATCTGAATCTTTTTAATTAAATCCTAATTTTGCTGTATGGTTAAATTCGAAGAGTTAAAGAAAAAGATTCCTACTCAAATTACCGTTTTGGGGGGTGGTAGCTGGGCAACTGCATTAGTTAAAATTCTTTGTGAAAACAATGTGAAAATTAAATGGTGGATTCGACGCAAATCGGATGTTGATTTTATTCGAAAATACAACCATAACCCGAGCTATTTAACAGATGTAGTCATTAATCCTCGAAAGGTAAAAACCTACCACAAAATGTCCGATGCATTGAACGGAACAGAAATTATTATTTTGGCGATACCCGCTGCATTTATCCCTTCCACACTTAAAGACTTGCATAAAAAACATTTTGAGGGTAAAAAAATTGTATCAGCTATCAAAGGCATGATCCCCGATGAAAATTTATTGGTAACGGATTGGATTGAAAAAGCATTTCATTTACCAGTAGGCGAGTCTTGTGTCATTGCAGGACCTTGTCATGCCGAAGAAATTGCCTTGGAAAAGCAATCTTATTTAACCATCGCCTCTCCTAACGTTGAAATTGCGCAATCATTTGCTAATTTATTACATAGCCGATTTATGCAAGCGCACGCCATTGGCGATTTATATGGAGTAGAATATTGTGCGGTAATTAAAAATATTATTGCTATTGCCTGTGGAATTACCAGAGGACTTGGATTTGGCGACAACTTCCAAGCCGTTTTGGTAAGCAATGCGATGCAAGAAATTAAAGAATTTTTAGATAAAGTTTATCCCGCAAACAACAGAGATTTAAACAGCTCAGGATATTTGGGCGATTTATTGGTTACGGCCTACTCGCAATTTTCAAGAAATAGAACCTTTGGAAACATGTTAGGAAGAGGTTACTCCGTCAAATCAGCTCAAATTGAAATGAACATGATTGCTGAGGGTTACTATGCAGTGAAAAGTATTTACCTCATTTCGAAGGAACATGGACTTCATTTACCAATTATAGATGCTGTTTATAACATTGTCTATCAAAAAGCATCCCCTAAAGAGGAAATGAGCAGGCTGAAAGGATTTTTAAAATAACCCCCATAACCCATAACTCATAACCCATAACTTATAACTCATAACTTATAACGCACTTATAATTTTCTCCGCCGTTTTGGCCAACTCTGCCTGACTAGGTTTCATTTTTTCATTGGAAAAATTCATGTCTGCCATGCGATTCATGGGTACCAAATGCACATGCGCATGGGGCACTTCTAAACCTATTACTGTTACACCTAATCGTTTGCAAGGAATTGCTTTTTTAATGGCTGGCGCTATTTTTTGAGCAAATTTCATTAAATCACCAAGCAATTCAGGATCTAAATCAAAAATATAATCCACTTCTTGTTTTGGAATCACTAATGTATGTCCTTCTACCAAGGGCATCACATCCAAAAAAGCTAAGAAACGATCATCTTCTGCTATTTTATGACATGGAATTTCACCATTTACGATTTTAGTAAATATTGAGCTCATATTAGTCGATTCGTTTTAAATTACATTTAGTGGTCGGACGAATAATTAATGGCACTTTTTCCACCTTAACGGCATCGCTGTCCAAGCCAAAATATTTATCCTCAGAATTAGTGAATTGCTTCAAGAAGAAATAAGCTTTCATCACTAATCGATCAAACAATGGCATTTCATTGTCGTATGAAAGGAATTTTTCTAACACCACAAATCTAAAATCACCTATCACATTTTGTTCGTTTAAGGAACGATATTGTGAAGTAATATCTACCTCTCCTTTGGCAACCATGTCTTCCACTACTCGCTTGAAATAAAGATTAATACGCTGCTCAACTCGGAAACCCAGCTTAAAGTTAATTTTAATGATATCATCAGGCTCAATAACAGTTACCTTATAATCCATCGTATACGGATCATCCATCGTATCCACGTGCACGAACCAATAGATATCTGCACGTTTGGGCCTACGCTGAAAGATCGAATAAATAATTTTCGACTCAATATCACCCATTCTACCTGCGTTCGACATAAAAACCAGATGAGAGGCATATTTAGGAATCGTTTCGTCTTTACTTAATTTCTTTAAAGGCTCTATGTAATCAGCTAATTTTTCATATTCGGTTAACACTTTTTTGATTCGAGTTGCTCTAAACCAAACATACATGATGAAAATGATCAAACCAGCAATAAATAAAGATACGTAACCTCCGTGCCAGAATTTTTGCAAATTTGCGACTAAAAATGAACCTTCTAACGCAACATAAACTACCAAAAATAATAAGATAAACCAATGGTCAATTTTCTTCAAATGCAAATAATAGGCCATTAAGGTGGTAGTCATCAACATCGTCAAGGTGATGGCCAACCCATAGGCTGCTTCCATGTTGGTAGACTCTTTAAAATACATTACCACTGCCATACAACCCAACCAAAGGAATATATTTACAGAAGGAACATACAATTGTCCTTTCTGATTGGATGGATATACCAATCGTACGCGAGGCCAAAAGTTTAATCGAATTGCCTCTGAAATTAACGTAAATGAACCAGATATTAAGGCCTGCGAAGCAATGATTGCCGCGGCAGTGGCAATCATAATCCCTGAAAACAAAAACTCTCGTGGAATGATTTCAAAGATTGGTTTCCTTCCGGCTAATAACATGCCTTCATGCGAAAGTAACCAGGCTCCTTGTCCAAAATATTGTAACAATAACATGGCTTTTACAAACACCCATGAGATTCGGATATTTTCTCTACCACAGTGACCTAAATCAGAATAGAGTGCTTCAGCCCCCGTGGTACATAAAAATACTGCACCCAAAGTCCAGAAACCAGCACTACCCGCTGTGTGACTCGTCAACAAATCGTATGCGTAATAGGGAGAAATTGCACGTAAAATCGACCAATCATTTTCGATCCAGAGTAAACCGGTTAATCCCAACATCCCAAACCAAATGGTCATGACAGGGCCAAAAAACCGACCCACTATTTTTGTTCCAAAAATTTGAATGATAAATAATACCGTGAGGATGATCATTACGATTGGCACCGTATCTGTCACCATCGGTGATCCATCCTTCATTTTCAGCATGCGTAAACCCTCAATAGCTGATGAAACGGAAATGGGAGGGGTAATAATGCCATCGGCTAAAAGCGCTGCGCCACCAATGATGGCAGGTAAGGTTAGCCATTTTGCGTGTCGACGAACCAAGGCAAAAAGAGCAAAGATTCCACCTTCTCCTCTGTTATCTGCACGTAAAATTAAAATCACATATTTTAAGGTGGTTTGTAAGGTCAGTGTCCAAAAAATACAAGAAAGTCCCCCTAATACGGTCTGCTGATTAATCGGAGCGTCGCCAATGATTGCCTGCATAACATACAAGGGAGATGTACCTATATCGCCATAAATAATTCCAAGGGCGACTAAAACTCCCGCTGCGGTTGCGTGGCTTTTATGTTTATGATCCATTATAATGAAGGAAGTAAAATTCTATTCGATAGATGAAAATTTAATAAATACAAACTAACAATTGAATTGTACAATTTTTATTTAATTTTTGAACAATTTCAAGAAGCGGATGCAAATATATATGGATATTTGAATTTATAATTCATTTTTAATCAAAATCTTACCTTCGAAAAATAATTTTTTATCGCTCGAAGTAATAGCCAAATATGATATTCATTTCATCTTGAGAAGTAAAGCCAAATTTTAAATCTTTTGCGGTCGTATTATCATATGTCACAACGGATGTTAGTCCAACATTTGCCTCCAACTCAATGGGTTGAGCAAAATTGATTACTTTGGGATGTTGCCAATCAGTTGACTCGTAAATTACTTCGCCGTCACGCTTGCCTCCTTTAATTTTAATTTGAAATAATTTTCCCCATTCATGAAAATGAGAAGTTAATGAGACAATCGTAATGGCTTTATCTTTTGTGAAATTAAACGTACTTGTAATCGTTGTTTTTTTTCCTGCAGGAAGGGTAAAATTCGTATTGTTAAAATCAATCATTTTCACAACATTCTTCACTTGATCTGCAGTTGTGGTATATAGATTGACATAATTTTCACCATAAAGAGGCTCGCTTGTTCGATTAAAATAATGTGGATTGACATCGATGGAACTTTTGGCTGGTAGTAGCAAAGCAGTTCCTTCCGGAAAACTATAATCGGAGTTGGGGTCGGTGCCACCACCCAAAAAAACATGATTCGCAAGCGTCAAATACGTCAAAATATCATAGCTGCCATCCGCATTTCGCAAATCACGTATTTCATTTAGATTCGGCAAAATATTTTTATCCTTGAAATCATATAATACCAAATGATGACTATTGGCTCTTGATTTTAATTTGATACGATTGACATAAATGGGTTCCAAATTGTTCAGCGGTCTCCTGACGAATATTTCTCGTTCGAAATTTGGTGCCACTGAAAATCTATCAATTTTCAATTGAATACCTGGTTTACCTTCCTTTTCAGGTGCATCTAAGGGCGTAAAGGTTGCATTAGGATCATAATGAGGTGTGGTGTCGTCTAAAAGCTTGACATCCGCTACAGTTCCTTTCTCAGGGGCACCTGCCTCAATCCACTTTTTAACAAATTCCAACTGACCAACACTTAAAGGTTTCCCACCTAAAGGCATGGCTGTCCCATAATTTGCATTGGCATGATGGGAAACATCCCAATTCAATTTATGGTAAAATAAACTTTGATCAGCAATAAATTTAGTTACACGTAACAAATGATTGGCTTGTGCAACTGCATTAAGTGGTACGGCATCTACTAAATTTTTATATGAAATAGAAGCTGAACTAAGTAACAAACCATGTTGAGCAAAACTTGCATCAGTATTGGCCACATGACAACCGGAAGTCGCACAACTTGGCGTTAGTATGCGGTCTTGAATTAAATCAAAGCTACCCTTGACATTACTCGTTGCAACAGGATTCAAAGAATCCACAGTCGATTTTGAACAAGACAATATCCCGAGGACAATAAAAACAGTAAATAGCTTACAAGTATTCATTTGAGAGCATATAAATCAAAATTTTCATGTGGCTCAATTTGCAACACGTTGCAAAGTACTAAAAGTACTAATTTTCTAGAGGCAAGCCACAAAGGGATTTTAGCAAGAGTTGAAAATTCAACTAAACTAATTTTTCCATGTTGGTGCAAATAGGTTATCAATATTTTTTCTGCTTCGCCGTACGTAAATTGAATGCCTTCTTCATCCATTCGACGAAGAATTTGTTTCATTTCCTTACTTGCCTGGATGCTTTTATCTTTCATTCGGACGAAACATCGCGGATGAGGATCGTCTGCTAATTGCACATAATGGGGACGATCTACACTTGGATATATTACATATACCAAAACCGAACGCTGCTCATCAATAGCTAACTTGTAGGAAAGATAGGAAAAGGCTGGAAAACAATATTTTTCAATGGCACGATCTAGCGCAAACTGATCTTCATCTGGAAATCGCAACCCAGAAATTTCTCCTAAATCACCTACTCCTAACAAAAGAATTCCTCCATCTGAATTCGCAAAAGCAACCATTTCCCGAATAATCTTTTCTGGAAATTTCACTTTCATCTTAAATTCAAGTTGTTGGCCTTCTCCTTTTTTGACAAGCGATTTAAGCTCTTTTAAGGATAAATGCTCAGGATAATCATCCTCCTCCGATCCTACTTTCCACAAAGCTTCCAGTCCTGATTGCATAAATAGAAAAATTACAAGTTTAAGTTACTAAAAATTTCCATTTCACTTTCAATTTTCAAAAATTTAAAGCTAAAGTATAGTAATTCAATAGACATTATGTATTTTTGTAAAAAATTAATGAAGATGGATTTGCAACAACTTGAAAAAGAGCTTAAAAATCTCAGTTTAGAGGACCGATTAGCCCATATTGGCAAATTATATCCTGCAAACAAAATTGCATTTTCCTCTTCTTTTGGTCAGGAAGACCAAGCCATTACTTATGCCATAGCAAAGGAAAATTTAGGTTTCAGAATTTTCACTTTAGATACAGGTCGACAATTTCAAGAGTCCTATGAATTAATGGATCTTACGACCAAAAAATACAAAATCAGTTTAGAAAC
>JBEGQV010000279.1:0-16159 GCA_041180785.1 Bacteroidota bacterium
TTGCAATGCCTTTTCGATTGGCAAACATCTTTGCTGCTGTAACATATTGATTTCCTGGTCCAAATATTTTATAAACTTTAGGAACCTGTTGAGTTCCTAAGGCCATCGCAGCGATAGCCTGTGCACCACCCACTTTTATCATTTGTGTAACGCCACATAATTTTGCTGCATAAAAAATTGCCGGATCCGTGGCTGGAGTTGCTAATATAATTTCATTACATCCCGCAATTTTTGCTGGAATTGCTAGCATCATAATTGTTGAAAATAGGGGAGCAGTGCCGCCAGGAATATAAATGCCAATTTTTTCTATCGGAGAGGCTTTTTGCCAACAAATTACACCTGGACTTGTTTCAACTTTCTTTACTTCATGCTTCTGGGATTCATGAAATTTGTAAATATTTGAAAAAGCTACTTCAATGGATTTTTTTAATTCAGTATTTACTTGTGAAGCAATGGATGAAATTTCTTGCTCAGTATATTGAACTGATTCAATTTGACGATTTTCAAATTGATAGGTATAATCAATTAGCGCTTGATCGCCCTTTACTTTGACCTCTCTAAATATTTCCTCCATTAGTTGATCCAAAGAAGCTGCATCTAATTGTGGTCTTTCACAAATAGATGGATATTCAGATTGATTTGGATATAAAATGGTTTGTAACATTTTAATTAATCATTTTTTCAATTGGTAAAACTAAAATTCCTTGTGCTCCAGCAAGTCGTAAGGATTCGATAATATCCCAGAAATCATTTTCCGATATTACAGAATGCATACTATACCAACCTTTTTCTGCTAATGGAACAACAGAAGGTGATTTCATTCCTGGTAATAAACTTTTAACTTTTTCAATATTTTGTTCCTCTACATTTAATACAACATATTTTGCATTTTGTGCTTTTTGAACGGAATCAATGCGAAATAAAAGTTTTTCAATCGTAGCTGTTTTCTCCCTAGAAAGGGATGAGTTAGAAATCATAACAGCTTGACTATTAAATACTTCTGCCACCTCTTTTAAACCGTTACTTAACAAGGTGCCACCTGTTGAAACGATGTCACATATTGCATCCGCTAAGCCAATACTTGGAGCAATTTCTACAGAACCAGAAATCTCATGTGTTTGAGCAGTTACACCGTTTGATTGTAAAAATTGATTTGTTAAATTAGGATAGGAGGTTGCAATATTTTTACCTTGAAAAAAGCTTAAGTCTGTATATGATTCATTTCTTGGTATTGCCAAAGATAATCTACACTTTGAAAAACCTAATTCTTTAATGATATCTACTTTCTTTTCGTTTTCTTTTAAAACATTTAAGCCAATTACTCCAATATCTGCTACACCATCTTCTACATAGCCAGGAATATCGTCATCACGAAGAAATAAAAACTCCAACGGAAAATTTGAGGAAACAGAACGTAATTTTGAACTACCTGATTCAAATTTGATACCACATTCTTTAAATAATTTTAAAGAATCTTCACTAAGTCTGCCAGATTTTTGTACAGCAACACGTATTATACTAGTATTCATTATATTATGGTAAAAAATCAAGCCTCGAGTTTTTCGAGGCTTGAATAATTTTTAAATAAACATTCTAATTGGATCCTCGAGATATTGTTTTAAGGTTAAAAGGAAGGCTGCGCCAGCTGCTCCATCTACCACACGATGATCACACGTTAATGTTAATTTCATGATATTCGTTGCATAAAACTGTCCATTTTTTACCCCAACTGTTTCTTTAATTCCACCCACTGCCAAAATACATGATTCCGGAGAATTGATAATAGAAGTAAACTGATCGATACCAAACATACCTAAATTAGAAACAGTAAACGTATTACCTTCCCAATCTTTTGGTTGCAATTGCTTATTTTTAGCTTTTCCACCTAAATCTTTTGCTTCTGCAGAAATTTGAGCAATTGATTTTTCATTTGCGAATCGAATGACTGGTACCAATAGTCCATCTTCAACGGCTACTGCCATTCCGATGTGTACATGTTTATTTACACGAATTCGATCTTCCATCCAATACGAATTTACTTTTGGATGTTTTGTTAAAGATAATGCTACAGCTTTAATCACCATATCATTAAAAGAAATTTTAACAGGTAACGTCTCCACTAAAGTCTTTCTAACTTCGATCGCTTTATCCATGTTAATTTCCATGGTAAGGTAGAATTCAGGAGCCGAGAACTTTGACTCGGATAATCTTCTTGCGATGGTTTTACGCATTTGCGAATTTGGAATATCTTCATATGATTCCTCACCAGAAACAAAAACACCCGTTGCTCCACCACCCGCATTTGGATTGTAATTATCTACATCTGCCTTTGTAATTCTTCCACCTTCACCAGTGCCTTTAATCCAATTTAAATTAAAACCTTTTTCTTTCGCCATAGCACGAGCAAGGGGAGACGCTTTTAATTCACCAGTCAAAGTGTTTGCAGTAGATTTGTTTGACTCTGCAGGTGTAACTGTTTCTTTTTTATCCTCAACTTTAATAGGTGCTTCTACTTTAGCTGCTACTTCAACAGGTTTACTTACGGTTGTTTTTAATAATGGAGCATAATCGGTACCTGGCTCACCAACTACCATAATGACACCATCCACTGGAACTCCTTCTCCTTCTTTAGCACCAATGTAAAGAATGGTACCATCTTCATAGTTTTCCAATTCCATTGTTGCTTTGTCCGTTTCAACTTCGGCAATAATATCTCCAGATTTTACAACATCACCTACCTTTTTTAACCACTTAGCAATTACACCCTCCACCATTGTATCACTCATTTTTGGCATCCGAACAGCTTTGGCAGGAATTGAGCTTAAATCAACGCTAGGCTCATTCATCACCTCAACTTTTTCTACGGAAGCAGGAGCCGCTGTTTCTACTTTAATTTCAGAATTGGAGGTTGGATTTGGATTTAATAAGGATGAATAATCTTCGCCTGGTGTACCCACGATGGCAATAATACCATCTACAGGAACCGCTTCCCCAGCTTTTACACCAATATAAAGAATAGTGCCATCTTCATAATTCTCTAATTCCATTGTAGCCTTATCAGTTTCCACTTCAGCTATAATATCACCAGATTTAATTACATCACCTTCTTTCTTTAACCAATTTGCGATAACACCTTCTACCATGGTATCGCTCATCTTGGGCATTCTAATTACTTCAGCCATTGTATCTATTTTATAAAACTCAAAATTACGGCTTAAACGCCTGTTTTTAAAACTTTTTTTAAATTATTTCTTTTAATCTAATTTTAAAACTGCCATAAAGGCTTCTTGAGGAATTTCAACATTACCAACTTGTCTCATTCTCTTTTTACCTTTCTTTTGTTTTTCTAATAATTTACGCTTTCTTGAAATATCACCCCCATAACATTTTGCTAATACGTCTTTTCGTAAGGCCTTAACTGTTTCTCTTGCAATAATTTTTTGACCAATTGCAGCTTGAATAGCAATTTCAAATTGTTGACGAGGTAATAATTCCCTTAATTTCTCACATAATCGCTTTCCCCATTCGTAGGCTTTATCTCGATGAACGATAGCTGATAGAGCATCTACTTTCTCCCCGTTTAGCATGATGTCTAATTTTACCATTTCTCCTTCTTCATACCCTTTGTATTCGTAATCCAAGGATGCATAGCCACGAGAAATAGTTTTTAATTTATCAAAAAAATCAAATACAACTTCTGATAATGGCATATCAAATTGCAATTCTACTCGATCAGTTGTTAAATAAATTTGATTTTTAAGTAAACCTCTTTTGTCCATACAAAGGCTCATAATTGCTCCTGTATATTCAGACTTTGTAATGATTTGTGCTTTAATATAAGGCTCTTCAATAAATTTAATATGATTTACTTCCGGCAATTCAGAAGGAGCAGAAACCCATATTTCTTCACTTGCAGTAGTCATTACTTTAAATTTAACGGAAGGAACAGTAGTGATGACTGTCATATCAAATTCTCTTTCCAATCGCTCTTGTACAATTTCCATATGCAACATGCCAAGGAAACCACACCTAAATCCAAATCCCAATGCCATAGAAGTCTCAGGCTCCCAAACCAATGAAGCGTCATTCAATTGCAATTTTTCCATTGCATCTCTTAAGTCTTCAAATTCAGTCGTATCAACAGGATAAATTCCTGCAAATACCATTGGTTTTACTTCCTCAAAACCCTGAATTGCAGTTGTACATGGATTGGCTACATGTGTAATGGTATCACCAACTTTTACTTCTTTTGCTTCTTTAATTCCAGAAATCAAATACCCAACATCACCTGATTTAATAATTTGTTTTGGCATTTGTTCTAAACCCAAGGTTCCAATTTCATCAGCAAAATATTCTTTGCCGGTATTCATGAATTTTACTTTATCACCTTTTTTAATTTCTCCATTGTACACACGAAAAATAACTTCAATACCTCTGTAGGAATTAAAAGTGGAATCAAAAATTAAAGCTTGTAACTCACCATCTGGATTTCCTTTAGGTGCTGGAATTTTTTCAACGACAGCATCCAATATTTCCTTGATACCAATTCCTTCTTTTCCTGAAGCATGAATGATATCTTCTTTTTTACACCCAATTAAATCAATAATTTGATCCGAAACCTCCTCTGGCATAGCACCTGGTAAATCAATCTTATTTAAAACAGGAATAATTTCTAAATCATGATTAATGGCTAAATATAAGTTGGAAATCGTTTGCGCTTCAATACCTTGACTCGCATCAACAATCAATAAAGCACCCTCACAAGCTGCAATTGAACGTGATACTTCGTATGAAAAATCAACGTGTCCTGGTGTATCAATTAAGTTGATGGTATATTCTTCGCCATCTTTTTTGTATGTCATTTGAATGGCATGAGACTTGATGGTAATACCCCTTTCTCTCTCCAAATCCATATCATCCAACAACTGATTCATCATGTCACGTTGTTGAACCGTATTTGTAAACTCTATTAATCGATCCGCCAACGTACTTTTACCATGATCAATATGAGCGATGATACAAAAATTCCTAATATTTTTCATTTATTTAATATTCTACTTTTTCTACTTTCTACTTCTTACTTCTTACTTAACATAAGTGCTTCAATTTCTTCAATCTCAATTGGAATATTCTGCATTAAATTCAGATTTCCATCCTTGGTAACTAATAAATTATTTTCCAATCGAATCCCTAGACCTTCTTCACGGATATAAATTCCCGGTTCACATGTCAATACCATTCCTTCTTGAATAGGTAAATACTTATTCCAAACATCATGTACATCAATCCCTAAATGATGTGCTACTCCGTGCATAAAGTATTTTTTAAAAAGTGGGGAAGAAGGATTTTGATTAGAAACATCTTCTCTGGTAAATAATCCTAAGTCAATTAATTTACTTTCCATAAATTGCTCAACATCTCTTTGATAATCCACCCAAAAAATACCTGGTTTTAAAATTGTACTAGCGTATTTCAATACATCTAAAACGGCTTGATATACTTCTTTTTGTCGCGGTGTAAATTTCCCATTAACCGGAATAGTACGCGTCATATCAGCATTGTAATTGCCATATTTAGCGCCTACATCTAAAAGTAAAATATCCCCGTCTTGACAAATATTTTCATTTTCAATATAATGTAATACGCAGGAATTTGCTCCTGAAGCAATAATTGGCGTATAAGCAAATCCACCCGATGCAGATTTAATAAATTCATGGGCAAACTCTGCTTCAATTTCATATTCCATTACTCCTGGTTTCGTAAATTGTAACACCCTTCTAAAACTTGCTTCGGTAATGTCTATTGCTTTTTGCATTTGGACAATTTCTTCGGGTTCTTTCACCATCCGAATTTCATTTGTCAAAGGCGCTAATCGTTGAAAATTTACTGTTAGAAACTGATTTTTTAGCGATTTAATCAAGCGGTCATTTTGTGTTTCAACTTCAGAACTATTTCTAATATGCTCATTTTCCAAAACAAAAACATGCTCAGCCGTATAAATCAATGTTTTTAAAAACTGTTGAAAAGTTGAATTCCATTGAATATTTTTGATACCCGATAATTCACTTGCCTCTTTTTTGCTGAATTTCTTTCCCTCCCAAATAGCAATTAATTCGGATGTCTCCTTTACAAATGCTATTTCTTTATATTGACTTTCAGGCGCGTCTGGATACAACAATAAAAATGTTTCCTCTTGATCTAATCCACATAAATAAAATAATTCTGAATTTTGAACAAATCCCATCGAACCATCAGCATTCGTAGGCATGATGTCGTTTGATGCAATTAAAACAATGGATTTAGCGGGAAGTTTGGCATATAACTTCTCTCTATTTTTCCGATATAGTGCTGATGAAAGGGGAGTATATCTCATTATTTTTTACACAAATAAATAGTTTCTTCTAAGGGTAAACACATTTTCTTACTTGCCTCCAAACCGATTTTATTAACCATTTGATAGGGAACAACTGTAAAACCTGACTTGGCCAACTGATCACCATAATCTCTTCCATAAATACGCAAATGATCATCTTGAAGGAAATGAATCTCACGTTGTTTGGGATCAGTAATAGAGGCATCCTCATAGGTCGTTTCCAAATCATATCTCTGAGGTGATTGGCATAAAGCAAACCCAGTAGGTTTTAAAACTCTTCGAATTTCCTTCATGCATTGAAAATCATCATTAACATGCTCCAATACGTGATTACAAAAAACAACATCAAAAGAATTATCCTCAAATGGAATATGATGCAAATCCATTTTAACCTTAGCTAAAGGTGATTCAATATCTGCTGTGATATAATTTTCATGTAGCAAATTTTCAAACCTTTCGATAAAACAATATTCAGGGGCTACATGCAATACTTTAGGATTCGAGGTGAAAAAATCTGTTTCATTCTTTAAAAACAAATACATCAGTCGATGTCTTTCTAAACTTAAACAAGATGGACACAATGCATTTTCCCGTGGATTTAATCTACCATAAGGTAAAAATTTAGAAAATTCCTTTTCACATACCGGACATGAAACCTTGTTTCCTTTTAAGAAAACAGCATATACTTTTAATGCTTGATGCGCAAATAATTGAATATATTTTCGAGGAATATTCCTCAAAACCCAAGAGATAATTTTCTTCATAAATAAAAAAGGAAGGCTTCAATTGAAACCTTCCTTCAAATTTACAATATTATTCCTACATTTCACGAATCCAGATGTTTCTAAAACTTACTGCATTTCCATGATCTTGTAAAGAAATAGGACCCGGACCATGAACTGGATTCAATGGCTGACCTATATATTCAGTAGTTCCTTGGATTTTTGTATGATTTTGTACCACAACTCCATTAAAAATTACCGTTACATATGCCGGAGTTTCAATTCCACCATTCACCGTAAAACGTGGTGCCGTATAAATTATATCATAGACATTCCATTCTCCCATCGGACGAATCGGATTAACTAAGGGTGCTGACTGCTTATAAATAGCACCTGCTTGTCCATTTCTATAACTTCTATTTTGATAAGAATTCAAAACTTGAACTTCATACATTCCCTGCATGAAAATACCTGAGTTACCTTTGCCTTGACTTTTCAAAGTTTCTGGCTCGATAGGAGATTGCCATTCAATATGTAATTGATAATCCGTAAACTTTTGTTTGGTAGAAATATGGCCAGTTCCTTTGACAACGGTCATTTTTCCGTCTTCAACTTTCCATTTTGCCTCCCCGCCATCTTTAATGGATTCCCATTTGTCTAAATTTTTTCCATCAAACAATACAATCGCATCAGAGGGTACGGGTCCTGGAGTAACTAATTTTACTTCTGGATCCCAATATTCAGTAACGTCTGGCTTCGTTGGGTTTGTTTGAACATGACGATGATCCTGTGCATAAACTGCTGTTCCTAAGGTCATACAACCAAGAACAAATAGGGTAGTTAATTGTTTCATATCGATTTATATTTTACCAAATATGGCAAATTTTTGACAATAAAAAAACCGGCATTAACCGGTTTTTAAAATCTTTAAGAAGATAATATTATTTAGCAAAACTAGCTTTGATCGCCTCAATATCTATCAATTTAATCTCAGGAGTTTGCGTTAATCTCTTGATAGCGGCTACCTTATTATTAGCTACTGCCTTATTTCTTCTGTCTTTGCGTTTTAATCTTGTTACAGCCATGGGAATTATAATTTGGTGTGCAAAAGTACAAATTATTTATAAATATTCAAATATCTAAGTCAATAATATTAATTTTGTTTTTTTATAATTTATGTCAAAGCCAAACAACGCAAGAGGAACTCGTGATTTTGGACCCATACAAATGGCCAAAAGAAAATATGTTTTTAATATTATTCAAAAACATTTTGAAACTTTTGGTTTTCAAAATATTGAAACACCAGCGATTGAAAATTTAAGTGTTTTGACGGGAAAATATGGTGAAGAAGGCGATCAGTTGTTATTTAAAATCCTAAATTCTGGCGACTTTATTCAAGGTTTGGAGGCAGATCAATTAAAGGAAGGATATAAAAAAATCACAAATATTATTTCAGAAAAAGGGCTTCGCTACGATTTAACTGTACCCTTCGCACGGTTCGTTTCGATGAATCGAAACGATTTAGCTTTTCCCTTTAAGCGATATCAAATTCAACCGGTTTGGAGGGCAGATAAACCTCAAAAGGGGAGATATCGTGAATTTTACCAATGCGATGCAGATATTGTTGGCTCCAACTCATTATTAAATGAAACCGATTTAATAAATCTTTTTCAAGCAGTCTTTGATTCGCTACACCTCAAAGCTAATCTTCTCATCAATTCAAGAAAGGTTTTAAATGGTATCGTGGATGCCCTGAGAAAACCAGAATTATTTACTGGATTTGCGGTCATATTGGACAAATTAGATAAAATTGGTTGGGAAAAAGTAGAAGGGGAACTCATCATACTAGGGTTTTCAAAAAGCGACTGCTCAAAACTAAAAGATTTAATTCTTCTGGATGGGACTAATCAAGAAAAAATTCAAGCATTAACGCAATTCTTTGATGGAGTAGAATCAGGACTAGAGGGGGTCAAAGAGGTTGAATCTGTATTATCTTATATTCAATCAAATGGTTTTGATAATTCAAACATTGTTTTTGATTTTACATTAGCTCGTGGATTAAGTTATTATACCGGACTCATCTATGAAGGTAAAGCTGCTGTTGGCGATTTTACTTCATCTATCGCTGGAGGTGGTCGATACGACAATTTAACAGCAGCATTTGGATTACCTAACATGTCTGGAGTTGGCATTTCATTCGGAATCGAACGTATTATTGATGTCATGGAAGAATTAAATCTTTTTCCAGAAATCAATTCCTCCGCTTCTAAAATCCTTTTAACCTACTTTGATAAGGCTGGTCAAATAGCTTGCCTTGAACATGTAAATAAAATTAGGAAAGCAGGTATTTCAGCAGAAATCTATCCTGAAATTGGTAAAATTAAAAAGTCATTTGAATTCGCTGATAAAAAACAAATACCATTTGTTGGAGTGGTAGGAGAGACAGAATTGGCTAACAATCAAATCAACATAAAAGATATGAAAAAAGGAGAACAACAATTGCTCTCCCTTTCTGATATCATTGAAAAACTAAAATAATTATCTCCAGTTTTTATATAAATTGATTAAACCATTGGTTGAGCTGTCATGCGATTCAATGGTCGTTGAATTTTCTAATTCAGGTAAAATTGAATTTGCCAATTGTTTACCTAATTCTACTCCCCATTGATCATAACTGAAAATATTCCAAATTACCCCCTGAACAAAAATTTTGTGCTCATACATTGCAATCAATGAACCCAAAACTTCAGGAGTTAACTTTTTTAATAAAATTGAATTTGTGGGTTTGTTCCCTTCAAACACTTTAAATGGAGCTAACTTAGTCACTGCTTCTGCTGATAATCCAACATTTTCTAGTTCTGCAACAACTTGCTCTTTGGTTTTTCCATTCATTAATGCTTCAGTCTGGGCAAAGAAATTAGACATCAACAACTGATGGTGATTACCTATTGGATTTTGACTTTGTGCAGGTGCAATAAAATCTGCCGGAATCATTTGTGTGCCTTGATGTACTAATTGATAAAACGCATGTTGTCCGTTAGTACCAGGCTCACCCCAAATGATTGGACCTGTTTGATAATTTACACGATTTCCTGTTCGGTCAATTGTTTTACCATTGGATTCCATATCTCCTTGCTGAAAATAGGCTGCAAATCGATGCATATATTGATCATATGGCAAAATTGCATGTGAGGCTGCTCCAAAAAAATTAACATACCAAACTCCTAACAAAGCCATTATGACTGGGATATTTTGTTCAAATGGAGAAGTTCTGAAATGTTCATCCATTTGATGAGCACCTGCTAATAATGCTTCAAAGTTTTCATAACCTATACCTAAACAGATCGATAAACCAATAGCCGACCACAAAGAGTATCTTCCTCCAACCCAATCCCAAAAGACAAACATATTGGCTGGGTCGATTCCAAACTTGGTCACCTCTTTTGAATTAGTTGACAAGGCAACAAAATGCTTCGAAACAGCAACCTCTTCTTTTGCACTTGCTAAGAACCAATTTCTTGCTGTAAAAGCATTAGCCATGGTTTCTTGAGTGGTAAAAGTTTTAGAGGCAATCAAAAATAAGGTTGTTTCCGGATTACATTTCTTTAAGGTTTCTGCGATATGTGTACCATCCACATTACTAACAAAATGCAAATTCAGCCTTGTTTTATATGATTTTAAGGCCTCAGTCACCATTACCGGACCTAGATCCGAGCCACCTATTCCAATATTTACAACATCTGTAATTTGTTTATTAGTATAACCTTTCCATCCACCAGAAATCACTTTGTCTGAAAATTCTTTCATTTGTTTTTTCACGGCATGGATATCCTCAAGAATATCTTTTCCGTCAACAAACAATGATTCATGTTTTGGTTTTCTCAAAGCTGTATGCAAAACTGCTCTATTCTCGGTTTGATTTATTTTTTCTCCAGAAAATTGAGCATGAATAGCATCCGACAATCCAACCTGATTCGCAAGCTCTATCAAATGTTCAAAGGTGGACGCATCAATGATATTTTTTGAATAATCAATGAAAATATCATGAAATAATATACTGTATTTCGATTGACGATTTGCTTCCTGAAATAATGTTTTCAAATGTGTTCTACTTAAACGATTATAATCATTCTTTAATTTACTAAATGCTTGAGTAGTTGTAAAATTTACCTGGCTTAACATATTTATTTTATTTGTAATAACTTAAAATCTTCCTCATCACCAAGGAAAACGTTGTAATCAAATTTACCGGTATGTCCGGGTAGTTTACCATCTTTGTTGTGCTGCCAAAAAACGATATTCTCTATGCTTTCATCATAGTTTTGCGTATCATAATGGGCAATCCAATATTGGTAATCCGAAAAATTGTCTTTAAATAATTTATGGTATAATTTCTTATTTGTATAAATAATCGGTCTTACACCATAATTATCTTGCAATTTATCCAAAAAGATTTGAATATTTTGCTTTAATTTATCCTTTGGCATGGAAGTACTCGATTCAAAATCACATACAGGTGGTAAATCACCATTTCGTAAATCAACTGTTCGACAAAAATTTTTGGCTTGTTCAACCGGATCTCGATTTGGAACAAAAAAATGATAAGCTCCACGAATAAATCCTTTATTTTTTGACTGTTTCCAATTCTGCTCAAAATCTTTATCAACTAATTGCCTTCCTTCTGTTGCCTTGAAATAAATAAACTTGATTGATACTGTATCAAATAAATTTACTTTAGATAAACTGTTCCAATTAATTTTCCCATTAAAATGTGATAAATCAATTCCATGAATCGGTTGTTTTTGAGGGAGTTCAATTTTAGCAGCAGTTGAATAGGAAAATTCTTGAGGATTATTATCCTTCCCACAAGAAATCAAAAAAGCCAATAAACATAATATTATGTAATTATTGGCTTTCTCTAAATAATTTACAAGTAAATTCACAGAACAAATTTACAAAAAATTATAAATTTGGTTGAGGTGTTTTTCTTAAATAAGGTTTAATTGCCTTAAAACCTTTTGGAAACTTAGCAATTGCATCTTCATTACTTACAGCAGGAGTAATAATTACATCTTCTCCATACGTCCAATCAGCTGGCGTTGCCACCTGATAATTTGCAGTTAATTGTAAGGAATCAATCACACGTAAAATTTCCGTAAAATTTCTACCTGTAGAAGCAGGATAGGTAAGTGTTAACTTAATTTTCTTATCTGGACCAATAATAAATACCGACCGAACAGTGGCTTTCTCTGATGCATTTGGATGAATCATATCATATAAAAGAGCTACTTTCTTTTCAGGATCTGCAATGATTGGAAAATTCATTGTTACCTGATTGACCTCTTCGATATCTGGAATCCATTTGTGATGTGAATCTAAATCATCCACTGATACAGCTATGGGTTTTACATTTCTTTTTGTAAATTCTCCATTTAATAAGGCCGTCTTTCCAAGCTCAGTTGTACAAACTGGAGTAAAATCTGCTGGATGGCTAAATAATAACGCCCATGAATCACCTATCCATGTATGAAAATCGATGGGTCCTTGTGTCGTATCTGCACTAAAATTTGGTGCAATATCTCCTAATCGTAATGACATCGTATATATTATTTAAAAGTGAAAAATTAATTCTACTAAATTTATAGACTATTATTCAGTATTCCAAATAAAACAAAAAAAAAGCAACCCAAAAATCAGGTTGCTTTTAACATTACACTTCATCAACAAACTAAAAATCAAAGTAATAAAAATGCTGTAGGAGAAGGATTCGAACCTCCATAGTGCGGTTAGCCGCGACACAGAACTAACTTTAGTGGTCAACCCATTATGCCGTGTTTATCCCTTATCACCACCCCCGAGACAGGAGGGCACGTCTGCCAATTTCATCACCCTACAGTATAAAATAACAAGTGCTTTTCTTATTATTACTTTACAAAAATACAACAAAAAAATTAATTTTTCAAAATATTTTAAAAAAAATATCAATTATTTGATAAATTTTTAAAAATTTACATAAAATATTACAATTATTAAATGGAAAAGAAATTAGAATTAGACCCCTTAGATTATAAAATCTTAGAAATTCTTATCAAAGATGCCAATTTACCATACACAGAAATTGGTCAACGTTTAGATGTTTCAGGAGGAACCGTCCACGTCCGAATGAAAAAAATGGAAAGTTTAGGAATTGTAAAGGGAGCTCAATTACTAATTGATTATTCGAAAATTGGATGGGATATAACAGCTTTTTTGGGTATTTATCTTGACAAAAGTTCCTTATATAATGATGTCGCCCGACAATTAGAAGAAATACCTGAAGTTGTTAATATTCACTATACAACAGGAATTTACAGTATTTTTGCAAAAATTATTTGCCGCGATACCCAACATCTTCGAGAGGTTCTTCACGATAAAATACAAAAAGTAAATGGTATCCAACGTACAGAAACATTCATCTCTTTAGAAGAAAGTTTAATTCGAAACTCGCCATTACATTAATTTTTAACCCTATTAAGATTCATTCTAAATAAATCATTTATTTCTTGAAAATACTTTGTAAATTTGTGTAAAATTTAAAAGTATGGCAGAAAAGGTAGATGATATTTTGCAAGAAGTAACTTCTTCGGATTATAAATATGGTTTTACATCAGATTTTGAAACAGATGAAGCTCCTATTGGATTAGATGAATCCATCATACGTTTTATTTCAGATAAAAAACAAGAGCCTGAATGGTTATATGAATGGAGAATTGCTGCATTTAGGCAATGGCAACAAATGGCTGAACCAACCTGGGCCAATGTAAATTATACACCTGCAGATTATCAGTCACTAAAATATTATTCTGCACCAAAACCCAAAAAACAATTAAATTCATTAGATGAATTAGACCCAGAATTGCGTAGAACTTTTGAACGTTTAGGCATTTCTTTAGACGAACAAAAGCGATTATCAGGAGTTGCAGTAGATGCAGTAATCGATTCTGTTTCTGTTGCTACAACTTTTAAAGATACCTTAGCAGAAAAAGGAATTATTTTTTGTTCAATTTCAGAAGCAGTAAAAGAGCATCCTGAATTAATTAAAAAATACCTGGGTTCAGTTGTACCTGTTAAGGATAATTTTTTTGCAGCCTTAAATGCTGCCGTTTTCTCAGATGGTTCTTTCTGTTATATTCCCAAAGGGGTTCGTTGCCCAATGGAACTCTCTACCTATTTTAGAATAAATGCAGCTGGAACTGGTCAATTCGAAAGAACTTTAATTGTGGCTGATGAGGACTCATATGTAAGTTATTTGGAGGGTTGTACTGCTCCTCAAAGAGACGAAAATCAACTGCATGCTGCAGTTGTTGAAATTTTTGTCCATAAAAATGCTGAAGTAAAATATTCGACAGTTCAAAATTGGTACCCTGGCGACAAAGAAGGCAAGGGTGGCATTTATAATTTTGTAACAAAAAGAGGAATTTGCGATGGCGCAAATTCAAAATTATCTTGGACTCAGGTTGAAACGGGATCCGCCGTAACCTGGAAATATCCATCCGTCATTTTAAAAGGTGATTACTCAATTGGTGAATTTTATTCGGTTGCCGTTACCAATAATTACCAACAAGCAGATACTGGCACTAAAATGATTCATTTAGGAAAACATTCAAAATCAAGAATTGTTTCAAAGGGTATTTCAGCTGGATTTTCTCAAAATTCATACAGAGGCTTGGTGCAAGTCGCCCGAAAAGCAGAATCTTCTAAGAATTTTTCGCAATGTGACAGTCTTTTGCTCGGAGATAAATGTGGTGCACATACTTTTCCTTATTTAGAAGTAAAAAATAATACAGCCTCAGTAGAACACGAAGCTACGACCTCTAAAATAGGTGAGGATCAAATATTTTATTGCAACCAAAGAGGCATATCAACTGAAGCAGCCATTGCATTAATTGTAAATGGTTATGCGAAAGAGGTATTAAATCAATTACCGATGGAATTTGCTGTTGAGGCTCAAAAATTATTAGCCATCTCTTTAGAAGGTTCAGTTGGCTAATTATTTAATACCCCCTGAATGAATTAATACGATTTTTGTTTCTGGTTTAAAAAAATTATTCTTTACCAACTCATAAAATTTAAAAATCATTGTACCGGTATAAATTGGCTCAATTGCTATTTGAAACTTATGTTGAAAATGAATACAGAACTCCTCAAGTTCTGTATTTTTTTTGCCATATTTCATACCAAATTTCTTTTCAAATAATTTTATATTCGACCATTCGACTTCCATTAAACTTGCATTATTTTCAATTTCTGCTCGATTAGACAAACTTAACACGCCATTGATGTTAATAGTAGGTAAATATTTTGCCAAACCAAGTAATGTTGTACCAGTACCAACAGATACAAATAATTCTTGAAAGGATAAATCAATAATTTCATTTGCTAAAGACTGAATCGAATGAACGCCTTCATGGGAAAATCCCCCTTCCGGAATAATTAATTTATTTGTTGTTGATAGCCCCCCTGGAATTATTTTCTTTTGATAATTTTCTCGAGAAATAAAATATAGATGAATTCCCCAATCATGCAATTGAGTTAAATATGAATTGGAAGTATGGGTTAACTCATCACCTCGAATTATTAAATGTAGAGGTATCATTAATTCTTTACAAACATATCCAAGAGCAAAAATATGATTTGAATATGCTCCACCAAAACTTATAATGCCTTTTATTTGATCTTTTTGGGCAATTAAAAGATAATCTTTTAACTTGCGCCACTTATTTCCTGAAACAATTGGATGAATTAAATCATCACGCTTCATAAAGACTTTAATGTTTTTTTGAACAAACAATTCATCTTCCAAAGGTTGAATGGGACTTGGTAAATTAAAATGTAATTTTTCAAATGATTGTATGTCCATTGAGCCAGAAATAGATCCTTTAGAATCAGAAGATGATTTATTTGAGCATTTTCACTTTATTGTTGACAAAGGTCAACAATTGTTGAGAATTGACAAATATTTACAGCTAAAAGTTGCGAATGCTAGCCGATCAAAAATTCAGTCAGGTATCGATGCGGGATCTGT
>JBEGQV010000280.1:0-5315 GCA_041180785.1 Bacteroidota bacterium
CCTCCTAACTCCACAGACCCGGCCTATGATTCCAACCTAGCGAAGACAGTGGCGACAGGGTATTTTGTGGACGGCAAAACGATTTACATGAATATTCAAAAGTCGATCTATGCAGATTTAAAAATAGTTGGAAATTTTATCAATGATGAAACGAATGGATTGTTATTGGTTCGGAAAAACGAAAGTACAATTGTCGTTTTCGACAATTGTTGTCCGCACCAGGGAACGAGAAACCGTTGGTCCTTTTCCAATAATCGATTTACCTGTGGAAATCATGGTTATGCATTTGGAACAGATTCCGGACAAATAGCGCCTTGTAATTCAAATACGCCATTCGGAAATTTGAAATCTTTTTCAGCAACGCTCAACAAAGATTTAATCACTGTTCAATTGGCTTAGTTTTAAAGCCTTCTATCCACAAAGCTTACCATTAATCCCAAAATAAGTGGTGGTCTCTGGTAAAAGTTGTAAACTTGCTTTTCAAATTGTATTCACCGCTATGAGAAATTGGAGTATTGTTGTTTTTGTTTGTTGTGTTTCTGTCCAATTGTTTGGACAAACTGCTGTTCAAAGTCAAGGGTCAGTGGTTAAATTGTCACTCGTAAAAGCGGTGGAGATTGCTCTCCAAAACAATTTAAATATCAAGTCCTCAGAGATTAGCTTAAACAATGCACAATTGAATTATCAGCAGGCAAAAAATAATCAGTTGCCGGGGATGAACGCTAACATTGGTCAGGCATCAAGTTATGGTCGTTCCTTAAATCCATTTACGAACACCTATGATCCGCGAAATATTGATTATAACAACGTGGGGCTGAATGCCAATTTAACGATTTTCAATGGTGGGCAATTAAAAAATACGATTGCACAGAATGAATATACTTTAAAGGCGAATGCGGAAGATTTGCAGGCCATTAAAGAAAATATTTCACTTCAAGTGGTGTTGGCTTATTTAAATATTTTAAATGCAGAAGACCAATTGAGTATTGCCAAAACCCAAACCGAAATTACGAAGTTACAGATTGAACGCACGCAAAAATTAGTCAATGCAGGATCAGTTGCCTTAACGAATTTATTAGATTTAAAGGCTCAGTTGGCAAACGAGGAGTCGAATGTGGTGAGTTTTCAAAGTACATTAGACATTAACCGATTGAATCTGGTTCAGCTATTGAACGACTCCAGCATTCAGCTTGTGGAGCTAGAGCGTATTCAGGTTCCGGAGCCCAACAGTGCGGCGATTGGGGTGTCGATCAAAGAGGTCTATCAAAAAGCGGTGGAAATACAGCCATCGATTAAATCAGCAGATTTTCGTGTGTTAAGTGCCGGGAAGTCGGTTGATGTGGCGAAAGGCTTATTGATGCCTACGTTGTCTTTGGGGGGGTCATGGTCGGCCAATCAATCCAATGCGTTGAGCATTGGGTATTTTGATCAATTACAAAATACACAAAACAAGGTAGTTTCTCTGAATTTGAATATTCCCATATTTTCCAAATTGACCAATAAAACACGCATTTCGCAAGCAAATTTGCAAAAAATGAATGCAGAGATTGAGGCCAATCGCGCACGATTGACTTTGCGTCAAAATATCGAGCAGGCGCATGTAAACATGATGAATTCGGCCAAAAAGTATGAGGCGAGTGTGGTGCAGGTTTCAGCTTTGGAAGAGTCGTTTAGGGCGTCGGAAAGTAAATTTAATGCAGGGGCAATAGATTTTGTTAGTTATAGTTTACAAAAAACCAATTTGGATAAGGCCAAATTGACTTTGGTTCAGAACAAATATGATTTTGTTTTTAGGACCAAAATATTGGATTATTATCAAGGGAAAAATTTAACATTTTAATCGACAAACAGATGTCAAATAGAAATTCAAAAAAGACGTGGTTGCTTATTGGTGGTGCGGTGGTTGTGGTAATTGCTGGACTATTTATTGCTAAAAAAGCGGGGTGGATTGGTAAAGTGGAGCCAACCGAAATTGAGCTTTCCAAGGTGGGGCGTTCTACAATTGTTGAAAAAGTATCCGCATCTGGTAAAATTCAACCAGAGGTTGAAGTAAAATTGTCTCCAGACGTTTCGGGTGAAATTGTTGGTTTATACATTGCTGAGGGGGATTCTGTGGTAGCCGGACAAAAATTATTAAAGATTCGACCTGATAATTATGAGTCGCTTTTGGCACGTGCGGAGGCACAGTTGAATTCGATGAAGGCAAATTTTGAACAAAGTAAGGCGGTCTTGGCACAGTCGGAAGCACGTTTACAAAAAGCAAAAGTAGATTATGATCGAAATGTGAAATTGCACAATGACAAGGTAATTTCAGATGCTGATTTTGATCAATTTGCGTCAACCTATAACGTGGCGAAGCAAGATTTAGAGTCGGCTAAAGCAAATGTAAAAGCCTCTAATTTCAACGTAAAAAGTTCGGAGGCGGCTTTAAAGGAGGCAAGAACCAACTTAACAAAAACGACCATTTATGCTCCGCAGAGTGGGATTGTTTCTAAGTTAAATGTAGAGTTAGGAGAACGTGTAGTGGGGACTTCACAAATGGCAGGAACCGAAATGTTGCGCATTGCGAATTTGAATAATATGGAAGTACGTGTAAATGTCAACGAAAATGATATCACCCGAGTGAGTTTGGGCGATACCGTTTCGATTGATGTAGATGCGTTTAGTGCCAGTGAGCGTAAGTTTAAAGGGGTAGTGTATGAAATTGCCAGTTCGGCTAATAGTTCAGTAACAGGCACAACTGTTTCAACGGATGCTGTTACGGAGTTTGAAGTAAAAATCAGGGTCTTGAGAAGTTCCTATGCCGATTTAATCAAAGGTAAATTGTCGTATCCTTTAAAACCTGGAATGACCGCTGCCGTAGAAATTTTAACAGATAAAAAAGTGAATGTTTTATCTGTTCCATTAGCGGCTGTAACGACCAGAGATGTTAGTAAAGTCGAGAAAGGAGAGGCCAGTGATGAAAAGAGAGACGAGAAACAAGAGACGGGAGACGAGAATAAGCAAGGAGTAAAAAGCAGGAAAGATTCAGTTAAAGAAGTGGTATTTGTGAATGAGAAAGGGAAGGCCAAGATGGTTGAAATCAAAACAGGAATTTCTGATTTTGAAAACATTGAAGTAGTTGCCGGACTCAAGGAAGGCCAGGAGATTATTGCTGGTCCATACGCTACTGTGGCTAAGAAATTGAAAGAAGGAGAGCTTGTGAAAAAGAAAGGTGAGAAGAAATAAATGTGTGTATATACATAAATAGTAAGGCGCTTGGAGAATCCAAGCGCCTTTTTTATTTATTTTGTTTTTTCATTATGAGTAGGAAAAAGCTACATGAAGAAAATTAGTATCGATAAAGTTAAAAATTGGGAGTTTTATTATTTACTATGTTTAATTGGTTTAGTAGGCATATTTAGAAGTAATTTTTGGAATGAACATTTATTAAATATTGATGAAATGGTTTACACGCATATGTTGCAGCGTGTAAAGGAATTTTCAATGCCTTTTGCGGGAGTTGAAACATTTACTTCTGGACCTGTTCTTGTTTATTTTTTATCCATCATTCATTTTTTCACGGATTATCCCTCACTGACAGCCATCCGTATATTTCAGTTTTTCTGTACAATAGTTCCCAGTTTTTTTCTTTTGTATTATGTCAGTGAAAAACCGGCACGGCTATTTGCTGTAAGTTTCTTTTTTTTCTTTTTGATCACCTTTTCATATCCCCAGCAGGTAAGAATTGGGAGTCAATTTGGGATTTATGACGACTATTTGTCTTTTAATACGGAGTATGTATTAATGGTTGAAATTGGGTTGATGTACTATTTGCAAGTAGCATTTAGGCCAAGCAAATGGGTGATTTTTTTCTTTAGCGTATTACTTTGGCTTAGTTTTTTTACGAAAAGTCAAGCGGTTTTGTTCGTAGGATATTTCTGTATAAAATTTGCAAATGATGTCATTAAAAAGCGCTTGAAAAGTTTCGGATTTTATGTACTCGTTAATAGTATACTTGGATTGAGTTTGATTGGATTTCTAATTATAACAGGAACTTTTTCTAGTTTTTACATACAGTATATCCAAAAAAACTTTTTATACGCAGACCTTTCCACTTTTGGGTCGTTTTATCCTAGCATTGTATTTATTATTAAGTCGCACGAAATTCATTGGCTTGTATTTTTGTTAGTTGGGGGCTATTTTTTTAAGAAGCATTTTGGTCAACTTCAAGAGCGGCTTCTTCAAAGAAAATTTTTAGATCCATTGCTTTTGTTGTTGGTAACGCTGTTGACGCTATATGTTTCTAAAAACCACTATTTTCATTATAAGGTGTTATTGTTTTTTCCGATGAGCCTCATGTTTGGTCAACTTTGCCAAGTATTTATAACAAAAAAACGGGAGGTATTGTTTTCCATTTGTTTCTTGATGGGACTCAGTAATTTGCTTTTATTTTTTGGATGTTATAACCAGGTAAAGAACTATTTTCTTCATAAAATTAAGGAACCGGTTGCTGGGATTGCACCCCTTTCGATAGACGATGCACAGATTGGTCAAGCCGAAAAAAAGCAAGTAGTTGCTTATTTACAAAGCAAGTATAAACCAGGAGATCATTTATTGATATTTGGACAAGTGATAGCCCTTGGGATGTATTATGAATTATTAAAAAGTTATCAACCCGCTTGGCGGTCTGCAAATTCGGCTTATTTGGAGGATTATGTGGCAAGGAAGGATTGGGTAAAATATGAGGAAGAAGAAGGAGCCTTATTGCATGATTTGTCTCAAACACCGCCACGGTTTATTGTTGATACGGACCAGTTTGTCGAAATGTGGCTTACAAGGAGATTGCGGCGATACTTTACTGCTCGGTATCAATTGGTATTAAAAACCCAAAAAATAACCGTTTGGGAATTAAAGTAGATCGCATTCTTTTTAAAAAGTTGATTTTTTTTTGAGAATACTTGTTTAATTAATCTTGGTCGACTATTTTTGCAGTCCCAATAGGAAACAAATTCCTCCTTAGCTCAGTTGGTTAGAGCACATGACTGTTAATCATGGGGTCCCTGGTTCGAGCCCAGGAGGGGGAGCGAAACAGAAAGTCATCAGAAATGGTGACTTTTTTTGTTTATAATCCTTCTCTATTTATTCTATTCATCGATTTTATTGGTTCGTGCCCAGTAGAGGGTTTTGTGTTTTTTTAAACTTTTCCCTCAGGAGTTTTATTTGTGATATTCGATTTGTGCCAAGAATGTGCCAAGAGTAAGTATTCGTTTTAAGTTAGAACAGGTGTATTTTGAATTTCATTTACCGTACTTGACAAACTGTTGAATAAAATT
>JBEGQV010000281.1:0-23338 GCA_041180785.1 Bacteroidota bacterium
TCGATAACAATTAATTCAATATTTTTTTGAGCTTTTAAACGTCTACATTTGGCACGAAGTTCCAAAATGGATAAAGCAGGAGTATCATCAATAAAGATAGGTGCTTCGTATAATTTTTTGATTTTGGAGTGCAATTGCTGCCACTCATGCGGTTCCAATTTTCCTTTTCGTATTTTTTCGGCTTCAATTTCCGCTTCAGCAGATATAATACGATTGACCAATTGTACGCCGCTCATTTCGAGTGAAAATAAAGCAACAGGTTTATCAAATTCCACTGCAGCATTTCTACAAGCAGATACGACAAAAGCTGTTTTACCCATACCTGGTCGAGCAGCGATAATGATTAATTCTTGACGCTGCCAGCCAGAGGTCAATCGGTCTAATTCTGTAAATCCCGATGGAATACCCGTTAATCCACTTTTTTGTAATTGCTTTTTTTCTAATTCATCCACAGCCTTTTTCAATATATCCGACATACTTTCGTAATTCTTTCGAATATTTGACTCTGCAATGGTGAATAATTCCTGTTCCATTTTATCTAAAATTTGGAACACATCGGAAGTATCTTCGTAAGACAATTTTTGAATTTCAGATGAAACGGAAATGAGTTGTCTTTTTAAATATTGTTCAATGATGATTCGCGCGTGAAATTCAACGTTGGACGTTGAGCTAACGCGAGAAGTTAATTGTGCCAAATAACTAGCACCACCAGCTGCATCAATTTGTCCATTATTTTTTAAATAATTGTGGACAGTCAACAAATCTACTGGTTGAGAGGCTTGAAACAAGCCTTGAATTGCTTGGAAAATTTTTTGGTGCGACTCTTTATAAAATGAATCCGGTTTTAATAATTCAATTACGTTGGCAAGTGGTTCTTTTTCCAACATCAGGGCTCCTAAAAGAGCTTCTTCCAAATCAACTGCTTGTGGAGGAAGTTTACCTAAACCTAAATCGCTTAAGCGTGCCGGACCATTTCCACGTGAAATGGATGATTGATTTCCTCTTCTAACCTGATTTGATGAACTATTTATTTCCATAGAACAATTTTACAAAAATTTTATGTAAAATTATCACCTTTCTTGTAGGAATAAATTTATCCTTTTGATTATTTTTATGTAAAAGTTCAAATCCAAATTTATTCATCTTGTTAGAGAAAATTATCAATCTGTCAGAGGTATCATTAATCGATTTGTTAGGTCCCTCAAATAGTAATTTCCAATTATTAGTGGATGCATTTCCACAATCTAAATTAATTGCTCGTGGTGAGCATTTAACGGTAAGAGGTTCTGATGATCAAATTGCTTTGATTGAAGCGATTGTTAATCAATGTGTGCAGCATATTGAAAAACATCATTCCCTCCTTCCTGTTCATGTTAAGACGTATATTGAGGCAGTTTTAAATCCAACAGGTGAAGAAATTGTAACGCCATGGGTGGAAGACAAAGATGTGCTATTGTTTGGAAACAAGGGCTTGGTCATCAAAGTTAAAACGCCTAACCAACGTAAATTGGTTGATGCAGCCAATAAAAATGATATTGTATTTGCCATCGGTCCGGCCGGAACAGGAAAAACCTACACTGCGGTTGCGCTTGCTGTGAAAGCCTTAAAAAATAAAGAAGTAAAAAAAATCATCATTACGCGTCCTGCCGTAGAGGCTGGAGAAAATCTAGGATTTTTGCCAGGTGATTTGAAGGAAAAAATTGACCCTTATTTGCGACCTATTTATGATGCTTTAGATGATATGATTCCAGCTGAAAAGCTTAAGTTTTATATTGAAAACAGAACCATAGAAATAGCTCCACTTGCCTACATGCGTGGAAGAACCTTAAATAAAGCATTTATATTACTCGATGAAGCACAAAACACAACATCGATGCAAATGAAGATGTTTTTGACTCGAATGGGCATTCAATCAAAAATTATCATTACAGGTGACAAATCACAAGTAGATTTGCCTAAAAATCAAGTTTCAGGTTTAGGTGAATCCTTGAATATCTTAAAAGGGATAAATGGAATTGCTTTTGTAGAATTAGATGGCAGTGATGTGGTTCGCCATAAATTAGTGCGAGCTATCATTGAAGCGTATGAGAAGAAAGTGAGCCAGTGAGTTAGTGAGCCAGTGAGCCAGTGAGGATAAAAAAAGGGATTGAAGAAATGAAATATCAAATAATAGAGGCAAAGAGTTTAGAAGAAATTCAGCAGGTTTTTCAAATACGAATTGAGGTATTTGTTAATGAGCAAAAGTGTTTGCCATCTGAAGAATTTGATGATTTAGATGCAGTGGCTCGACATTTTTTGTTATTTGTTGACGGAATTCCTGCTGCAACGGGTCGATTTAGAAAAACTGAAAAAGGAATAAAAATTGAACGAATAGCTACCTTATTATCCTACAGAGGTAAAAAATTGGCTACCTTTCTGATTCAACATATCATGAAGGTAGCCAAAGAGCAATTTCCTGAAATACACTATTTTTATTTACATGCCCAACAAACAGTCATGCCATTGTATGCTTCCCTGGGCTTCACTCCTTTTGGGGAAACTTTTATAGAAGCTGACATTGTCCATCAGGCAATGGAATTAACCAATTAAAATGGTAGATCGTCGTCTCCTTCAGCAGCAGCTGTCATTGGAGGGAATTTTGCAGCACCCGTTTGTGGATTAAAATCTACATTTTCAGGAATAGAGGCTTCTCCTGCAGTATTTGCCTCACGCTCAATGCGATAAGCACGTAATTCGGTATACCAACGCTCGTTGTATTCTCTCGACTCTGGAGAAAATTGTAATTTTAACATGTCTCCCATTTGAGCTTGCGCTAAATCTTGGGTGCGATCGCCCCATGCAGCTAAACAAACTTTTTTAGGATATTGTTCTTGCGTTTCAATGACAAATTCTTGCTTGATCCAATTTGTCCCATTTTTACCCGTTCCAGTTACTTCGTTTAATTTCTTAATTAATTTTCCGCTAATCTCAGCCATCTTGAAAAAATTGATTTTTGTTAGTTTCGATTGGCAAGTAAGTAAATTATTGGTAATTTTAAAAACTTTTTGGCGATGTGGTGGAATTGGTAGACACGCTACTTTGAGGTGGTAGTGCCGCAAGGTATGGGAGTTCGAATCTCCCCATCGTCACTCATTAATAAAAACTGTAAATCATGTTGAAGATGAAGCCTTACAGTGTTATTCTCTATTACAACTATACTCCCATTGAAAATCCAGAGGAGTACAGAGAAAAGCACCATTTGTTTTGTATTGAAAACCATCTGTTAGGTCGCATTATTGTTGCATCTGAGGGATTGAATGGAACCGTTTCGGGTTTAAAAGAAGATTGTGATCGATACATGAGATGGTTAGAAGCAGATCCTATTTTTGCTGGAACTAATTTTGATTTTAAAGTCGAAAGCCATGAATCACATGCATTTGCCAAATTGCATGTTCGCGTGAAGAATGAAATTGTTCATTCAGATTTACCGGTTAATCCTTTAAAAAGAACAGGTAAACATTTAAAACCTGCTGAGTTTAAACAAATGCTTAAAAATGATCCGGATGTAGTTTTGGTAGACATGCGTTCTAATTATGAGCATGAATTGGGTCGATTTAAGGGTGCATATACGTTTGATATGGAAAATCTTCGTGATTTACCGAAGCATGTGCATGAAATTGACCACTTAAAAAATAAAAAGGTCATTACCTATTGTACAGGTGGTATTAAATGTGAAAAAGCTTCCGCTTATTTGTTAGAGCAAGGATTTGAAAATGTATACCAATTGCATGGTGGGATTATTAAATATGGTTTAGAGGAAGGTGGAGAAGATTTTGACGGATCATGCTATGTATTTGATAATCGGGTTGCCACACCTGTAAATTCAGTGAATCCAGAAATTATATCAAAATGCCATGTGTGTCATCAACCATCTGATCATATGGTGAATTGTGCAAATCCGGAATGCAATGAGCATTTGGCTATTTGTCCTGATTGCTTAAAAGAAATGGAAGGTGCTTGTTCTGAAGCTTGTAAAGAACATCCAAGAAAAAGACCCTATAATGAAAGAGGTTATTATTCTAAAAAAACAGAGGGATATACTCCTGAGTTTGGTTTCAAATCGTTTGTGAGAAATAAAGAATATGAAGGATAGTTTAGCGAAAAATATTGATGAATTTATTTTAAGTCAAACTCCTGAATTGGTAGAAAAGCTTAGTGAATTAAGAAATATGATTAAAGAGGTTTGTCCTGATGCAGAAGAATCTATCAGTTACATGATGCCTGCATTTAAATATAAAGGTAAACCTCTTTGTTATTTTGGTGTGTTTAAATCACACATTGGATTTTTTCCCACACCTGGACCAATTGCTTTCTATGAAAAGGAATTAAAAGATTTTAAATGCTCCAAAGGTACGGTTCAATTACCTTTTAAAATTGATTTACCAACTGAATTGATTAAGAAATTAGTTGCCTATCGGATGAGTGTTATTGGCCACAACTCATAACTCATACCTCATCACACGTTCAATTAATTGCTTTACTTGTTTTTCTGGATTTTTTGAAAATTCGTTCGTAATTCGATTAGCAAGAATAGCATTGAAAGAAAGTATATCATGTCCCAAGAGCTTTCCAAACGCATAATAACTGGCAGTTTCCATTTCCAAATTGGTAGGTTTTAAACTGCCTAACCTGCAATTTCTAATTTGATCTAAATAATTTTTTTTATTGTTTTTTAATCTAATTTCTCTGCCCTGCGGCGCGTAAAATCCGGGAGTGGAAACGGTTAAACCTTCTATAAAATTCAAATCTTTAAAATGATTTAATAATTTATCGCTTGATTTTGACAGGTAAAAGGAAGTGTTGGCAGGAAAATTTTGTTTAAAATTTTCGATTTCGATGGCATCGAAATCTTTTAAATTGTTTTCAAAATCGTAAAAATCAGATAAATTATCAATCCCAATTGCTGCTTTTGACACGACATACGAATCTACGGGAATGTCAGTTTGAATAGAACCGGAAGTGCCAATTCGAATCAATTGAAGATTTCTTTTTTGTTCGTTTATTTCGCGTGTGGTAAAATTGATATTGGCAAGTGCGTCAAGTTCTGTCATCACAATTTCTACATTATCTGGACCAATACCAGAAGAAATAACCCCGATTCTTTCTCCATTTTTTTCTCCAAAATGACTTATAAATTCTCTTTTATGAATCTTATCTGTTATTTTGTCGAAATATTTTGAAACCATCGGAACTCGTTCTGGATCTCCTACCAAGATGATTCGGTTTGGTAATTGATTGGGATGAATTGCCAAGTGGTAAGCTGATCCATCGGAATTGATGATAAGATCTGTACTAGAAATAATTTTATTTGTATTCATTTACATATGTTGGAACTTAAAATTAAATTAATTGAGAAGATTACAAAAGAAATTGAGAATAAAATCCTTGATGCTGAGAAATCGTACCAATTAGCAAAAGAGTCGAGAGATGCTGATACCAAAAGTAGCGCAGGAGATAAATATGAGACCGGAAGAGAGATGATGCAAAAGGAAATGGATAAAAATTTGTCACTTAAAACACAGTATCAACAGCAATTGAATCAGTTAAAGCATGCAACTAGTCAATTGATAAAAACCACTCAAGGAGTCTTTTTACTTTGTATCGGATTGGGAAAAATAACATTTGAGCATCAAGATTATTTTGTAATCTCCCAGGAATCTCCCGTTGGACAACAATTAAAGGGTAAACAACCAGGCGATTCGTATGTAATCAATGGAAAAGAATTTAAAATTGAATCAATTGCTTATGGCTAATTCCATCACATAGTCATTCATAAAATAACCATTTCCGATGTCTAAATCCATTTCATAAGCTACCTTGAACCCCTTTTTTAAGTAAAATTCAAAGGCAGAATTGTGTCGATTGACATTTAATTCAATTATTTCTACGCCTAACTTATTTGCTAAATCCTTTACACCTTCTAAAAGAAGTGTCCCCGCTCCTTTTTCCTTCAGGAATGGATTGGTATATAACTTGTGTAACTTTCCTTTTTTTTCTGCAGTTTTTTCAAAAGCTGCAAAGCCGATGGATTTGCTTTGATCGTTTTCAAGCATAAAAAAATGTATGCCTGCATCCATTTGTTCTTCCAATTTTGCAGTATTATACATCCATTCGAGCATGTAGGCACATTGTTGCTCCCCAATGATGTGTAAATATGTTGGTCGCCAGGCGGCTTCAGCAATTATCTGAATGTTGATAATATCTTTTTTGTCTGCTTTTCTTACGTTCATACCTGAAATTTCTAACTGCAAATTCGTATTTTTGTGTTTAAAATCAAAAGATATGAGTTCGACAAAACCGCTTATTTTAATTGCAAATGATGATTCGATTTATTCAAAAGGTATAAAAGTCTTGATTGAAATCATGTCAGAAATGGGCGAAGTGGTCGTTGTTGCTCCAGATTCTGTACAATCTGGTATGGGTCATGCCATTACCTTAGGCTCTCCCTTACGTGTAACAGAAACATTTGATTTTGGGCCTTCCATTAAATCCTACAAATGTTCAGGTACTCCTGCGGACTGCGTAAAATTTGGAAAACATTATTTATTAAAGGGAAGAAAAATAGATTTAGTTGTAAGCGGAATTAACCATGGATCTAATGCATCTATTGCAGTATTGTATTCTGGAACGATGTCTGCTGCCATTGAAGCTGCCATGGAAGGTATTCCAGCGATTGGTTTTTCATTGTGTGATCATGCACATGATGCAGACTTTTCACATTGTCATGATTTTATCATAAAAATAGCACAACAAGTTTTGATACATGGTTTACCAAAAGGTTTAACCCTGAATGTTAATATTCCAGGCAAATCTGCTGAAGCACCAAAAGGAATTAAAGTGGCCAAGCAAGCAAATGCGGTGTTTAGAGAGACATTTGCTGAACGTAAAGATCCTTACGGACAACCATATTATTGGATGGATGGTGAGTTGGAAAACTATGATTTGAATAATCAAACTGATTTAGATGCACTAGAGGCTAATTATGTCAGCGTGGTTCCTGTGAAATACGATTTGACAGATTACGATGAACTGGAAATCATGAAAAAAGAGTGGGAATTATAGGTTATGAGTTATGGGTTATGAGTTATGAATAAAAAGCAATTGTTGATTTTATGTTCATTTGGATTGAGTTTGGTCGTAATGACTGCCAAGTTTTATGTCTATTATTTAAGTGGATCAACAACGATATTGACGGATGCTTTAGAGTCAATCGTAAACGTTGTAGCGAGTGCATTTGCTTTTTATTCCATTTATTTGGCATCCTTGCCAAAAGATATGAATCATCCCTATGGACATGGCAAGATTGAATTTTTTGCTTCCGGACTTGAGGGTGTATTAATTTTTTTAGCGGCATGTTATATTCTTTTACATGCTGTTCAACACTTATATGCACATCCTGCCATTGAATCATTAGATCTCGGCATTTATGTGTCTCTTGGTTCTGCTTTTTTGAATGGAATATTAGGTTTGATATTAGTAAAAGAAGGTAAAAAACAAAGATCGCTAACTCTTGAAGCCGATGGCAAGCATTTACGTTTAGATGCGCTAAATGGACTTTTTATTGTAATCGCTTTAACAATTACCTACTTCTCAAAATGGCTTTGGGTTGATTCCCTTGCTTCGATTATTTTTTGTTGTGTGATGTTTTTTCAAGGAATTAAACTTGTCAGACAGTCCGTTGCAGGATTAATGGATGAAATGAATCCTAATGTCTTTAAAACCATGATTGATTGGATTACTAAGCATCAAAAGTCAGAATGGATTGACTTGCATAATTTGCGTATACAACAATATGGTGGTGATTTACACATTGATTGTCATTTAACACTTCCAAGATATTGGGACCTCAATCGTGTGCATGAAGAAATTCACGAATTTGAAGAGACAATCAATGCGGCTTTGGAATCACATATTGAAATATTTGTGCATGCTGATCCTTGTTTAGATGACTGTTGTTCCCATTGCACGATTAAAGATTGCCCGGTTCGCAAACATCATTTAGTCAAGCCAATTGAATGGAACCAAGTAAATTTGGCTTTAAATCAAAAACACTTTCACGAACATTTAAAGGGGTTTTAGGGAACTTAAACCACCGTCGATGTGCAAGATTTGCCCTGTAATCCATTGATTTTGGTGATTCAATAAGAAACAAGCCAAGTTAGCAATATCTTCCGGTTGACCAATGCGATTCAGTGGGTGTCTTTTTGCAGCAATTTCAATCTTTTCAGGTGTATTTGTTAATGCGGCTGCTAATTCTGTTTGGGTTAATGAAGGAGCAATAGCATTCACTTTTATATTTGAACTGGCAAATTCAGCAGCTAATGATTTGGTTAAACCTTCAATGGCTCCTTTTGCTGATGCGATGGAAGCATGAAAATTCATGCCAGTTTGAACAGCAACAGTGGAGAATAATACAATTGATGAGGATTCCGATGATTTAAGACTATTTAATAACGCCTGAATTACTCCGATAGCAGATAGGACATTTATTTTATAATCTCTTTCAAAATCTTTTGATGTAAATCGATTAAAGGGCTTCAACAAAATGGTCCCCGGACAATACACTAAGCCATCAATTGGTCCTTGAATTTCTTGAAATATTTCAAAACTGTCTGATTCAGCATCCCATGTATAGTTTTCAATACCACTTAATGAGGATGCAGTTCTAGAAAAATTGATTACTTGATGATTTTCTTTTAATAAATCAGATGCAATTTGTTTACCAATTCCCTTGCTTGCCCCAATTACAATAAATTTTCCCATGATTATAGTTCTATCACACTTATTAATTCTTTTCGTACGTCTATTTGTTCAAATTTTCCGGAAAAGAAAGACGTAACGGTGGATGTATTATCGTCTTTGATTCCTCGTGAAGAAACACATAAATGTTTAGCATCCATAATAACCGCAACATCTTCGGTATTTAAAACTTTTTGCAAATGCTTTCCAATTTGTATGGTTAATCGCTCCTGAACTTGCGGACGTTTGGAAAAATATTGTACTATTCGATTTAATTTTGATAAACCAATTACTTTTCCTGAAGAAATATAGGCCACGTGTGCTTTTCCAAAGATTGGAACGAAATGATGCTCACAATTGGAATAAAAACCTATGTTTTTTTCAACCAGCATTTCGTTGTACCCAAATTTATTCTCGAATAAAGTTGCAGCTGGCTCATTTTTAGGATCTAAACCACTGAAAATTTCCTTGACGAACATTTTCGCTACGCGTTTAGGTGTACCATTCAATGAGTCATCTGTTAAATCTAAGCCAAGTGTTAACATGATCTCTCTAAAATGACTTTCGATCTTTTTTATTTTTTCTTCATCAGAAAGATCGAAGGCATCTGCTCTTAATGGAGTATCTTCTGAAGTCGCAATATGATTATCCTCTAAATCAATTAACAGGGTACTCAACGTAATTTCTTTCTGTTTCATACAATCGAATTTTTAGTTCTAGGTCTGATGGGACCACTTTTCTTAGTTTGTCGTATATAACAACTGCGATATTTTCAGCAGTTGGATTTAAATGCTTGAATTCCTCAACATCTAAATTAAGGTTTTTATGGTCAAATTTCTCAATGATTTCAGATTTAATCCATTGGGAAATTATTTTCATATCAATGACATACCCGGTTTCAGGATTAATGGGGCCAATAATTTGAACAATTAATTCATAATTATGTCCATGAAAATTAGGATTATTACAAAGCCCAAATACCTCATCGTTTTTTTGATTGGTCCAATCGGGATTATATAACCGATGGGCGGCATTGAAATGTTCTTTTCGAAAAACACTTATTTTTCTTAGTTCTGTCATATTTGAAAAATTCCTATAAATTTACATTACTATTTACGATAAATAAACTTACATTAACAAATAACCTGATAATTTATCTATGAAAAGAAGGAAATTTATTGCTAATTCCTTGCTATTAGGCTCATCTACTGCTATTTTCCCCAACATACTAACAGGTATACAAGAAGAACAAAAAAAAGTGCGATTAGGTTTCATTGGAGTTGGACTTCGTGGACAAAGTCATTTAGAGATGGCTATGTATCGTTCTGATGTGGATGTAATTGCTATCTGTGATATTGATCCTAAAGCGATCGCAATTGCCCAAAACATGATTGCCAAGAAAGGCAGAAAAGAAGCAGTTGTTTATCAAAAGGGTGACCATGATTTTGAAAATTTGGTCAAGAGAGATGATATTGATGGGGTCGTTATCGCAACACCATGGGAATGGCATGTTCCGATGGCCTTAGCTGCTATGAAAGCAGGAAAATACGCTGGTGTTGAAGTTTCGGCTACCGTAACCTTGCAAGAGTCTTGGGATTTAGTGAACATGTATGAAAAAACAGGTTCGCATTGCATGATCTTAGAAAATGTATGCTATCGAAGAGATGTCATGGCTGTATTGAATATGGTTCGACAAGGTATGTTTGGTTCATTATCTCATGTACAATGTGGTTATCAGCATGATTTGCGAGAGGTTAAATTTAATGATGGAGTGCATCCGTATGGAGGAGGCGTAGAATTTGGAGAAAAAGGATTTTCGGAAGCGAAATGGCGCACTCAGCATTCTGTCGATCGCAATGGAGACATTTATCCTACACATGGATTGGGTCCGGTAGCTGAAATGTTAAATATTAATCGAGGAAATCAGTTTCTCTATTTAACTTCAATGGCTACTTCCTCACAAGGTTTGCATGATTATATTGTCAAAAAAGGTGGTGCTGATCATCCAAATGCAAAAGTCAAGTTTAAATTAGGAGATATTGTACAAACTATGATTAAATGTGCAAATGGAGAAACAATTTTAATTACTCATGATACCAACTTGCCCCGTCCCTATTCATTGGGTTTCCGAGTTCAGGGAACAAATGGTATTTGGACAGAGGATAATAAATCGATTTACCTAGATGGCGTTTCACCTAAGCAGCATCGTTGGGAGGATTTTAAACCTTATCAAGATAAATATGATCATCCTTTGTGGGTAAATCATGCTGCTGATGCGGAAAATGCCGGTCACGGAGGTATCGACTACTTTGTCTTACGCGCATTTATAGAGGCAATTAAAAATAAAGTTGCCCCTCCTATTGATGTGTATGATGCAGCTGCCTGGTCAGCCATTTCTCCTTTATCTGAGGAATCTATAAGAAAAGGATCTGCTCCTGTACAAATTCCAGATTTCACTCGAGGAAAATGGAAAACAAATAAACCTATTTTTGGACTAACAAACGATTATTAATATGACAACTAACAAAACGTCTGTCAACGGACCTTTATTGATTATTGGAATTTTATTTTTTGTATTTGGATTTGTGACCTGGGTCAATTCAGTTCTGATTGCATTTTTTAAATCTGCTTTTGACCTAAACAACTTTCAATCACTATTGGTTGCATCGGCCTTTTTTATCTCCTATTTTGTCATGTCCATTCCTTCATCTTGGGTATTAGCGAAGACTGGATTTAAAAATGGTATGTCTTTTGGATTATTTACGATGTCCTTAGGAACATTGTTGTTTATTCCAGCAGCTAATGCTGAAAATTATCCATTATTTTTATTGGGATTGTTTATCATTGGATCTGGATTAGCCTTGTTACAAACTGCTTCCAATCCATATGTCACCATATTGGGTCCACGTGAAAGTGCAGCAACTCGAATTTCCTTCATGGGTATATGTAATAAAATTGCTGGTATTTTGAGTCAATTTATTTTTGGAAGTCTTTTATTATCTAATGAAGTTGGTACTCAAGTTGACTTGGGAATTGTGATTAAACCTTATGCGATCATGACTTTAGTGTTGATCGTTTTAGCGGTTTGGATTCGTTTTTCTGCTTTGCCAGATATTGATGCAACTGAGGATGAAAATGAATTGAAAGGGGAATCATCTAAAACATCTGTTTTTCAGTTTCCAAATTTAGTGTTGGGATTAGTTGCCTTTTTCTTGTATGTGGGTGTAGAAGTAATGGCAGGTGATACAATTATCAATTATGGGACCTCGCAAGGATTTGCCATGGATGAAGCCAAAAATTTTACTTCATTTACTTTGTATGGCATGTTAGCAGGATATATTGCAGGTATTTTATTTATTCCAAAATTAATTTCTCAACAAAAGGCATTGAATTATTCTGCCATTATAGGAATTATTTTTTCTTTAATAACGGTATTTTCTCCTAATCCAACCTTATCGGTTGGAAGTTTAGCTATGTTAGGATTAGCCAATGCATTAATGTGGCCAGCTCTATGGCCTTTGGCAATTGAAGGTTTAGGGAAGTTTACAAAAATAGGATCTGCATTGATTATCATGATGATTGCAGGAGGTGCTTTGTTGCCTTTGGTATATGGATCAATTGCGGATGCAATTGGTAACACGCAATTAGCCTATATCATCATGTTGCCTTGTTATTTATTTATCTTATTTTATGCGGTAAAAGGACATAAAAAACATTCTTGGTAATTTTTTTTGGCTAATTTTGTATTTTAAATTTTGAAATTGGAACAGTCGAATCTACTTATTGAAAAAGGAAATATTTATGCACCCTCTTTGGTAGCCTACCAAAGACGTGAAACGATTCCGGTTCAAGTCGGTGATTTATTTTTGGGTTCCGATTTTCCGATTCGAGTTCAATCGATGACCACCATTGATACCATGGATACCCTGGGATCAATTGAGCAATCCATTCGGATGATTGAAGCAGGTTGTGAATTAGTTCGAATAACTGCCCCTTCCGTTAAAGAAGCACAAAATTTAGAAAATATTCGAAAAGGATTACGAGCAAGAGGATATACTACTCCCCTTGTGGCAGATATCCATTTTACACCTAACGCGGCAGAATTAGCGGCTCGAATTGTGGAAAAGGTTCGTATTAATCCTGGTAATTATGCTGATAAAAAGCGATTTGAGACCATTGATTATACAGATGCATCGTATGCTGCCGAATTAGAGCGAATTCGTGATAAATTTTTGCCATTGGTGAAAATTTGTAAGGAATATGGTACTGCTATGCGAATTGGTACCAATCATGGTTCCTTGTCAGATCGTATTTTAAGTCGGTATGGAGATACTCCCTTGGGAATGGTGGAATCTGCTTTGGAGTTTTTAAAAATATGTGAAGACGAAAATTACTTCAATATTGTGATATCCATGAAGGCCTCCAATACGCAAGTGATGGTGGAGGCTTATCGATTATTAGTGAAAAGGTTACAAGAAGATCAATTCAAGCCTTACCCTTTACATTTAGGTGTAACAGAGGCCGGTGAAGGTGAAGATGGTCGCGTGAAATCTGCGGTTGGTATAGGTACCTTGTTGGAGGATGGATTAGGTGATACCGTTCGAGTTTCCTTAACAGAGGATCCTGAGTTTGAAATGCCAGTTGCTCGAGATTTAGTGAATCGTTACATCGAGAGAAGAACACATGCTTGTTTTATTCCAGAAATGTCTGGATTGAAGGATACTTGTTTTGATTCACCGATCAATCCATTTGTACATCAGCGTAGAAAAACACATGAAGTTTTTAATCTAGGTAATCATCAATTGCCTCGTGTAATTGCTGATTACTCCAGTATTGATACTATCACCATTGAAAGTTTAAAAGCCATAGGGCATTTTTATTTGCCTGAACCCGATAAATGGGCAATGAATGATTTAGGGGCTGATTTTATTTATACAGCTTCTAAAGATTTATCGTTTATGTTACCGAATGGTTTGAAACAAATTCAAGATTATTCAATATGGAGGCTTCAGAAGGATTCTAACGTATTTCCTTTGTTTCAATTGCATGAAATTGAACAAGTTTCTTCTGTTCATCCGGAATTAAACTTTGTTACTGTAGATGCAGAAGAATTAATTAATCATGCTGAATTTTTACAGTTTTTGAATGTGAATCCTCATTTTGTCCCGATTGTTCATTCCAATAATGCACATACGATGCCTGAAATTCGTAGGGCATTTTTTCAGTTAATTCAAGATCAAATTACCAATCCAGTAATTTGTCAATTTTCCTATAAAGATTTATCACTTGATCAAATTCAACTATTTGGAGCAACAGATGCTGGTGCATTATTAATTGATGGACTTGGAGACGGTATTCTTTTGAGTTTAGAGCCTCAGTTAGTCAATTGTCATCAAATTGCCAATTCGTTGGCATTTGGAATCTTACAGGCCAGTAGAGTGCGCATTTCTAAGACTGAATATATTTCATGCCCATCATGTGGGAGAACCTTATTTGATTTGCAAGAAACCACAGCTAAAATTCGCAAACAAACAGACCATTTGAAAGGGATAAAAATTGGTATCATGGGTTGTATTGTAAATGGTCCTGGAGAGATGGCAGATGCAGATTATGGCTATGTTGGTATTGGGAAGGACAAAATAGCACTTTATCGAGGTCAAGAGGTTGTAAAAAAATCAGTTCATGCCGACACGGCAGTTGAAGAATTAATTCAGTTGATTAAGGATGATGGGAATTGGAGAGAAGTTTAAGTTATGGGTTATGGGTTATGAGTTATGAGTTATGAGTTATGAGTTATGGGTTATGAATTATAAATATTATGAGCAGATTAGGAGATCAATTTAAATTAGGAGAGCTTTTTTATTATTTCATTCGAGTATTTAAAAAGCCAAAAGAAGGTGAAATAAGAAATTTTAACCTTCGTGCAATGCACACAATTAACAAGATATCAATCATCATGTTTTTGATCTGTTTAATTGTGATAGTATATCGATTTATTTCGAGACAATAACTCATAACCCATAACCCATAACTCATTTCGTTCCAAATGCACAATAATTCTTTTTTGCAAATTGAATTGTTTTTGGATCTTTGGTTTTCGATCGAATAAAATCGCACAAGAATTGGTATTCTTTTGGTCCGGGGGCACTCGGAAGTGCATCAAGTACTTTTTGGATAAGGGATAAGGCTTCCTTATTTTTCTTGGCTTTAAATAATACACTACATTCCACCATCCATGTTCTTCTAATGATAGAACCATCCTCAATCCCAGCTTTTTTCATTTGGGATTTAAGTTTTTGCAAACCAGCTACGCCTAATTTATTTGCCTGAGAACCCGTTAAAACAATTTGAAAAATATTTTCATAGGTCATTCGAACGGAATTGGGGTCAAATAATTTTTGGTATAAATTGATGTTATTCACAAAGTAATCAAACAAGGGGTTATCATTATTCATTAATGACTTTCCAATAAAATTAAACGAATTTCTACTCGAATACTGATTTACTGGCAATAGCTTGATGTACTCATTTAATGCTTTGATATTCGTAAGCGTATCTCCTGCAACACGCGCAATTTCTGCATAATTCAAAAGAAAGCCGGGCGACTTCTCTCCTTTTTTCAATCGATCTGCCATTCCGCCAAAGTGTTCAGCTGGATTTGCAGCTTTTTGACCAATTGCATTCACATTGATTACTGAATTTTCTCCTTCACCAAATATGCGTGCTTGAACCAATTTCATGGTTTTAGGCTCAAAAAAAAGAAAGGTAGGTGTTGCATTGATGGTAATGTTGAGTTGGCGTAAAATTTGATAGTTTGCCTGTTGGCGCAGGTCCAATTGAAAATTAATAAATTTTGCATTGTACAAGGCCCCAACTTGAGGTTGTGCAAATGTACCTTTAAATGATTGACAAACATGACAATCAGGTGCATATGCCTCAACAAATAACAATTTATTTTGCTGTTTGGCTAATGCAATGGCTTGATTAAAGTTTTTATTGGTTAAAAACTGTATACCTCTTTGAGCAATAACTGTTTGCACTGCACAAAATATTAAGAAGCTTGTTATTGCCTTTTTTAGCATGTTATTGTGGGTTACTTAAGGTTTCTATTTCTTTCTTCAAATTTGTAGACAATCTCCTGCAAACGCCATCTACTTCTTTGGCAAATTCTTCATCACCTGTCGCTTGTAATGCTGCATCAGCAATTGTTCCCATGATTTCGATATAGAATCGTTTCATATCTAATACCTCCATGTCTTTTGTCCATAAGGGTAAAGTTAATGTTCCTTTGTGATAAGGATCCCATGTAGCCACCATGATGGCTTTGGTTTCTTCGATTCCTTCGTTGGGATTGTCTGTTGCTGACCACGAAATTTGCTCAGGAATATTTTGATCGTCTAATTGAATTTTAAAATTGATTTCGGAATGTTTCATGTATGATTTAATCGTATTTTTGTAAAATTACAAAAACTAAATGGTTCGAGCAGAAATAATTACAATTGGTGATGAGATTCTTTATGGACAAATCTTAGATACCAATACGCATTGGATAAGTCAAGAGTTGGATAAAATTGGCATTAAAACCGTTAGAAAATCTTCTGTTGGTGATGTAAAAGAAGAAATTGTTCGAATTTTTGATGAAGCACAAACGCGCGCTGATATTGTTTTTATTACCGGAGGATTAGGACCTACTAAGGATGATTTAACTAAGAAAATCATGGCTGATTATTTTGGTGCTACCTTAGAATTACATCCTCAAGCTTTGGAAGATGTAACGGTGTTTTTTCAAAATCGTGGTAGAGAATTAACGGAAATTAATCGCTCACAAGCTTTTTTGCCCTCAAATTGTACTTTTATACGTAATATTCAAGGTACAGCCCCAGCCATGTGGTTTGAAGAAAGAGGTGTTGTTTGGGTTTCTATGCCAGGAGTACCTTATGAAATGAAGGGAATCATGCAACAAGAGGTATTACCTAGAGTGATCAAACATTTTGAAACGCCAGTGATTGTTCACAAAGTAATCAAGACGGTTGGAATTGGTGAATCTTATTTGTCTGATTTAATTCAAGATTGGGAAAATGCCTTGCCAGAACATATTAAATTAGCTTATTTACCAAGTTTAGGAATTGTAAAGTTACGTTTGACTGGCTTTGGAACCGATGAATCTCTCCTTAAAAAGGATATAGAACATTGTTACCAAAATTTATTACCCATTGCCGGTCAATTTATTTTTGGTTTTGAAAATGATGAATTGGAATCTGTGTTAGGTGAATTATTAAAACAAAAAAATGCAACGGTTTCCGTTGCAGAATCTTGTACAGGAGGCTATTTAGGACATAAATTCACCTCCATTGCAGGTAGTTCAGCCTATTTTTTAGGAGGCGTTTTGGCCTATTCGAATGAGATAAAAATAAATTTATTACAGGTAAGTTCAAGTGTTTTGGCAAATCAAGGAGCTGTGAGTGAGGCATGTATTCAGCAGATGGCCCAAGGCGTTCGACAATTAACTGGTTCTACATACGGTTTGGCTACTTCAGGGATTGCCGGACCTGATGGAGGAACAAAGGATAAACCCGTTGGAACTGTGTGGATTGCAGTGGCCACCCCTACTGAAATATTTACACAAAAATTAACTTTGGGTGGTTCTCGATTGCAAAATATTGAAATGTCTACGATAACTTGCTTAAATTTGTTAAGAAAGAAATTAATTTGATATGGCCCTAACAGAAATTTTGATGCCCAAAATGGGCGAAAGCATCATGGAAGCCACTGTTTTAAGCTGGTTAAAACAACCAGGTGATTATGTGGATGCAGATGAATTTATATTGGAAGTGGCCACTGATAAAATTGATACTGAGGTGCCGAGTCCGGTTGCTGGTTATATCAAACAAGTGCTTGTAAATGTAGGTGAAATCGCTACAATCGGTAAACCCATTTGTATTATAGATGCCCAAGAAAATTCAAATGTAGCTTCTGAGGTCCCTCCTGCATTATCTTTAGAGGATGTTTTTCAGGCGAATACCGCTTTGGCAGGATTGACAGATGTAACCTTACCAACTTCAGAGGAAGGCGCAACAGGTAATCCTTGGATTTCGCCTTTAATTAAACAAATTTGCTTACAAGAAAAAGTTTCTCAACGGGAGTTAAGCAGCATTAAGGGAACGGGATTGAATCATCGAATTACCAAAAAAGATGTATTGAATTACATCGCAATTCGGAATGCTAAACATACCATTGCTTCAGGAACCTTGAGTCAAGGCGCGGGTCATCGCTTACCTGGTGATGAGGTCAATGAAATGGATCGTATGCGAAAAATGATCGCAGAACGTATGGTAGATTCAAAGCGAATAGCACCTCATGTGACGTCGTTTATTGAATCAGATATGACCCAGGTTGTTCAATTTAGAGAAAGTATTAAAGCGGATTTCAAGGAAAAATACAAAGAATCCTTAACGTACACGCCAATTTTAATGTTAGCCACGGCTAAAGCATTGAGTGATTATAAAGGCATGAATATTTCGGTTGAAGGGAATTTTATTGTACAACATGAGCAAATTAACATCGGCATGGCTGTCGCCCTGCCAAATGGTAATTTAATCGTACCTGTGATTCATGAAGCTGATAAATTGTCGTTAGTTGAATTGACCCAAAAAGTGAATGATTTATCTAATCGTGCACGTCAAAATAGGTTAAAACCTGCTGATTTGGAAGGTGGAACTTTTTCGGTATCCAATATTGGTTCTTTTGGAAATATCATGGGGACCCCCATTATCGTTCAACCACAAGTTGGAATTTTAGCTTTTGGTGTGATAGAAAAGAAACCTGCGGTTGTTTCAACAAATGACGGTGAAGTGATTCAGATTCGTCAAAAAATGTATATTTCTCACTCTTATGATCACCGTGTGATTGATGGTTCCCTAGGCGGGAGCTTCCTGAAACGTGTTTCTGATTATCTTGAAAAAATACAAGAATTGGAGGAAGTGAAAGCTTTGAAATATTAAATAGCGACGAGAGACAAGAGACGAGAAAAAATTAACATTTTGCTCCTTTCTCGTCTCTCGTCTCTCGTCTCTCGTCTCTACTTAAAACTTCGCATCCGCTGGTTTTACATTCGGTTTAATGATACGTAACCAGGTTAAAATTTTAATTACTGGGTAAGTAGGATCAAATTCAAACCATTTGGTTGCAAAATTATCACGATTAGGTAATTTATGGTGATTGTTTTGAAACAACTCTCCCATCATTAAGAAATCGAATACTAATGAATTTTTTGAATGATCATGGTTGTCATAATTCTGGTAACCATATTTATGTCCTGACCAGTTAACAATTGCACCATGTACTGGACCCATTAAAAAATGCACAGGTAACAAGAAGAAAAACGCCCAATGCATATCAAAATAAACAAATGCAACAATATATAATGAGGAATATGCTACTCCCCAAAAAATACGTGAGTACCATGAATCACCGATTGTTTCAATTGTTTTAGATACTGGATAATTATGTTCAAATCGATCTTCAACAGTTTGCTTTCTGTTTAGGACAGCATTATAAATATTTTTTGTTTTCCACATCATTGTAAATACGTTACTTGAAAACATTGGACTATGTGGATCCTTTGGAGTATCTGAAAACGCATGGTGCATTCGATGTAAAATGGCATAGGCTCTTGGACTCAAAAATGAAGATCCTTGAGATAAATAAGTCAAGAAATAAAAGAATTTTTCCCAAAACTTATTCATGATAAACATTTTGTGAGCAGAATAACGATGTAAGAAAAATGTTTGACTAAATAGTGAAACGTACCAGTGAACGAAAAATGCAGGAAGTACTAATTGCATGTTGTTTTTTTATTTATTTGAAAATTATGGCACAAAATTAAACCTAAATTGCGCTTATTGGTTGTTATTTTAAAAATTCTTTTTTGTATTTTATTAATTAATGAAAAAATTATAATTTCAACACATTGAAAACTAGTTACTTAGATTAAATGAAGCGCAAGTTAAAATACCTGCAGTTTCTGTTCGCAAAATCGAATTACCTAAGGAGAATCCTTTAAAACCATGAGAATTTAATTTTATTATTTCATTTGGTGTAAAATCACCTTCTGGTCCTATCAAAGCAATGCTTTCCTGTTTCATATTGGCAAACGAACGAATAGTCAAATTATTGTTTTCTGAAATATAAGCAAAACCTTTAAGTTCGAATGATTTTTCAAGTTTTTTCAACAGATCATCAAAAGAAATGATAGGATTTAACTGGGGTTTAAACAATTGTTTTGATTGCTTCATGGCAGAAATCACAATTTTTTCAAGTCGTTGAATCTTGATTTCTTTTCTTTCTGAATTTTTCGATTGAAAAAAACCAATCGATCGGATACCCATTTCTGTACATTTTTCAACCATCCATTCCATTCGTTCCATTTGCTTGGTTGGGGCAATCCATAAATTGAGCAAATTCTTGTTTGTTTTTTCCTCAATTTCTAAAATGATATTTGAATAAGTAGATTTTCTAGCATCACTAACAAGTAATGTGGCTTTGAATTTTTTCCCTGCCCCATCTAAGATATAAATAGCATCTCCTGATTTTAAGCGTAAAACCTTGTTTGCATGAAATGAATCATCAGCAGATAGTACATCACTTTTATCTGGATTTTCTACAAAAAATACGGGTATAGCCATTTATTCTTCAGATTTGAAGGAATATAAAGTCATGTCTGGAACGAATGAGCCTTCTTTGAATTGTTTAACGAAAATTCCGATGACCTCCTCATTTAATTCAGGAACATAAATGGCAGCTTCAATTCCGATACCAAATTCAAAATCCTCATCTATGGTCAAGAATTCCGAAACTTTAACCTCATCATTCTCTTCAAGTGCATCTATTATTTCTAAAATCATCATTTCCACCTCCTCATCTAATTGTTCATTAGCTTGATAGGTTTCATCTCGGTGATCAAGAGGAACATACAAAGGATATTGTTTACAAACTTCTCTTTCGGCTTCTTCGTAAATAACACTTGAATAATGAATTTGAAGTGTGTAGATCATGGCATCAAAAATGACCTCTTGACCTTTAAAAAGGCCCACAAATTGAATGTGGGCCATTTCATTGTCATTTCCAACAGGAAGATCTTCGTCATCGATGGTTACAAATGACTTTCCTGAATCTTTACAAAGATTTTTCAATTTTTGAATTTCTTCTGATGAAAAACCTGGATTTGTTTTTGACATGTTTTAATCTTATTTGATTAATAATAATTCACGATATTTTGGTAAAGGCCACTCATCATCATCAACGATAAGTTCTAATTTATCTACTAAATAACGAATATCATCAAAGAATGATTTGACTTTTGTTCCGTATAAATGTGCTCTTTCAGCTAAATCTTCTACATTATTTGCATGTTTTCTAGCCTCAGTCATTTCATTTTGTAAACGAACAATCTTGGAGGTGTATTCTGAAATTTTTTTGATCATTTCAATGGTAGGAGCATAGAATTCTGGATCAATGCCGATGTCTTTTTGTCCTTTTACATTTTCAACCAAAGAAGTTTGGAATTTAATGGAAGTAGAGACAATATGATTAATGGCCATATCTCCTATCACACGTGATTCAATTTGAATTTTCTTAATGTAATTTTCTAATTCAATTTCGTAACGTGCGTGCATTTCCTCTTTTGAATAAATACCATATTTGGTAAATAGTTCAATGGATTCCGGACGAGTGTACACATCTAAAGCCTCTGGAGTTGACTTTAAGTTTGACAAACCCCTTTTTTCAGCTTCTTTTACCCACTCATCCGAATAGCCATTTCCTTCAAAACGGATTTTCTTGGATTCTTTTACATATTTTTTTAGAATCTCCATGATCGCCAATTCCTTTTTTACCCCTTTTTCTAAAACAGCTTCAGTTTCTTTTCGGAAGGCAATTAATTGATTTGCAACTATGGTATTCAAGACGGTCATGGGTGCAGCTGAATTAGCCGATGAACCAACAGCACGGAATTCAAATTTGTTGCCTGTAAAGGCAAATGGGGATGTTCTATTTCTATCGGTGTTATCTAAAATTAGAGATGGAATTTTATTGATTCCTAGTTTTAAATAAACATTGTCGCCTTTTTCCAGGGCGATGTCTTCAATGTCTTTCATGTTCTCTAAATCATCCAGAACTTGACTCATTGTAGATCCTAAAAATGCAGATACGATTGCCGGAGGAGCTTCGTTAGCTCCTAATCGATGTTCGTTTCCAGCGGATGCAATAGAGGCACGAAGTAAGTCAGCGTGGTCGTGTACGGCTTTTAACACATTCACAAAGAAGGTTAAAAAACGAAGATTTTCTTTTGGTTTGGATGACGGGCCTAACAGGTTGATACCTGTATCAGTTGCTAAAGCCCAGTTATTGTGCTTTCCTGAACCGTTGATGCCTGCAAATGGTTTTTCATGGAATAGCACTTTAAATTTATGCTTGGTAGCCACTTTATTCATCAAATCCATCAACAAAGCGTTGTGATCACATGCTAAATTGGCCTCTTCGAATGTAGGGGCTACTTCAAATTGAGCTGGTGCCACCTCATTATGACGGGTTCTTACTGGTATTCCTAATTTTAACGCTTCAATTTCAAAGTCAACCATGAATGCGTTCACTCGATTTGGAATCGATCCAAAGTAATGATCTTCTAATTGTTGACCCTTGGCAGGTGCGTGGCCAAAGACTGATCTGCCAGCCATCATTAAATCTGGACGCGCATTGTGTAAAGCCTCATCTACTAAAAAATATTCTTGCTCAATACCTACTGTAGGGATAACTTTATTTACATCACGATTAAAGAATTCTTTAATGACTGCTGTAGCAGCTTTATCAATTAATTCAATTGATTTTAACAATGGAGTTTTATAATCAAGTGCTTCTCCAGTGTAGGAAACGAAAACCGATGGAACGCACAAAGTTGCTGTTCCCGTTGAGTTTTCCATGATAAATGCAGGTGATGATGGATCCCAACCCGTATAACCTCTTGCCTCAAAAGTTGATCGAATTCCTCCATTTGGAAAAGATGATGCATCGGGTTCTTGTTGTACTAAGGCAGAACCTTTGAATTTTTCAACTGCTTTACCATTACTTAAATCTATATCAAAAAAGGAATCATGTTTTTCAGCAGTTGTACCTGTTAAGGGTTGAAACCAGTGGGTATAATGCGTAGCGCCCTTTGAAATGGCCCAAGATTTCATCGCAGCTGCTACTTCATCTGCAGCGTCACGATCAATTTTGGAGCCGGTTTGAATTGCCGTAGTAATTTTTAAGTATGCTTCAGGTGATAATAAAGAGCGCATAACTTCATCATTGAAGGTCATGCTACCAAAATAATCTGTTACTTTTTCAGTGGGTACTTTTACATGAGTACTTTGCCTTGTTTGAGCAAGGTCTAGTGCTTTAAAACGATTGATTGCCATATTATGTGAATTAATTTTAGTAAAAATAGCCATTTTTTTGTAGGAATTAAAATCGATTTTCAGCGAAAATCGGGTTTAATTTTTGTGGATTATTTTAATTTTTTTGT
>JBEGQV010000282.1:0-3181 GCA_041180785.1 Bacteroidota bacterium
GCCACGAAAAAACAAAGTGAAATTTTAAGTTTACGAAAAGAGATTGTTGAATATGTAAAAGATCAAATCGACCAGGTAATGGAAGAATGGGGTTATCATTTACAAGATTTACAACTAAACGATATTACGTTCGATGAAGCAATCTTAAAATCAATGAGTCAAGTTGTTGCCTCAAACAACCTAAAGGCCGCGGCCGAAAACGAAGGACAAGCTTTATTGATCACCAAAACAAAAGCAGCAGAAGCAGAAGGAAACGCTATCAAAATTGCGGCAAACGCAGAAAGAGAGGCTGCCCAATTGAGAGGTCAAGGAGTTGCATTATTCAGACAAGAAGTGGCAAAAGGTATGACAGACGCAGCTCGAGAAATGCAACAAGCCAATTTAGACACTTCTGTTATCTTATTCTCCATGTGGACGGAGGCGATCAAGCAGTTTGGAGAACAATCCAATGGAAATGTAATCTTCTTAGATGGATCAGCAGACAATATGCAGAAAACCATGCAACAAATGATGAGCATTAATCAGCTTGATTCTATGAAGAAAGCAAAAACAAAATAGCAATAATTCCGACCAACAAACCGATTAACTGCTTTTTAGATAATTTTTCTTGAAAGAATAGAAAGGCAACTAAAGCTGTTCCGCCAATGACACCGATGTTATAAATGGGCAAAAGTATTGCACCGTTATTTCCAGCTTGATCCAAAGCCTTTAAAAGAAAATAAAATGAGAAAAAATTGGGAATTCCAAGGGGAATTGCAGCAAGAACAGATCGTCCATCAATCTGTATTTTTTTTGTAACTACCTGAAGTATTAAAACGATTATTCCAGCAATCATAGATCCTATCAGCGCTAACAACATAAAGGGCACGGTACCACCTAATTTGGGTGCTGTTTCAAGATTCAAATAATTAAAGGTCGAATTTGTAATACCATAACATAAAAAAACTGCTAATAATACCCATGGCGACTTCAAGGTAGAACTAGATGAATTCGTGGTCGAACTAAACAAATAAATGGAACCTAGGGCAAATATAATGCCTACATACGTAAATACCCCTGCCGTTTGATAGGCTCCTAAAAACATTAAACTAAAAAATACAGGAATGACTAATGACATATTGCTTGCCAAAGAAGTAACTGCCATCCCATTTTTGAGCGTTGACATTCCCGAAAACAAAAAAGTCACCACAAAACCAATCCCTAATAATAAAGATGGCCATTGTTGAAGCAAATTTTGTTCAAATACAGTTGTAACGGCACTTGGTTGCACAACATACCCTGCCAAAAAACATATAGGGTAATTTAATAAAATAGCCACAGCTGTATTTACATTCCAGGATTGATGTAACCGGAAATTAACAAGCAGCAAGATCGAGAAAAGGATGGATAATGGAAGCAATTGATAATTGATAATTGATAATTGATAATTGATAATTGATAATTGATGATTAAAGGTATTAATTTTTAAACTGTTTCACAAAACCATCTGAATCATTCTTTAAAATGATTATTGTCATAAAATATAAATGGTAGTATTTCTACTTTTGCAAAAAAATAAATAATGACAATTCTACTTTTCTTTTTAGCCCATTGGTATTTATCCTTATTTTCTCAGACATTTTTTTTACATCGCTATGCAGCACATCAAATGTTTACCATGACGAAAGGTTGGGAAAAATTCTTTTACTGGGTAACATTTATTACCCAAGGTTCCTCTTTTTTAAGTCCAAAGGCTTATGGTATTATGCACCGTTTACATCATGCCTATGCAGACACTGAAAAAGACCCACATTCACCAAGCTATTCTACGGGATTGTTTGATATGATGTTTAAAACAAAAGATTATTACAACAATGTTTTAAATGATCGTGCAACTATTGATCCGAAATTTTTAAAAGGTGTACCCTATTACAAAATAGTAGAAAAATTAGGCGATTATTGGCCTGTTAGAATTTTATGGGGAACATTATACACTTTATTTTACATGAAATTTGCCACCAACAATTGGGAATATCTATTATTACCAATCCACTATCTAATGGGACCGGTTCATGGAGTGGTTATCAATTGGTTTGCGCACAAATATGGATATATAAATTTTAAGGTGAATGATACAGCAAAAAACTTATTACCATTTGATTTCCTAATGATGGGAGAATCGTATCACAACAACCATCATAAATTAGGAGGTAGAGCTAATTTTGGGGTTAAATGGCACGAATTTGATCCAACTTACCCCGTCATATTACTTTTGAATGCTTTTCATATCATCAAGCTAAAACGCAATAATGATTTGAATTACATGTAATAAATTGATAGTTGAAAATTGAAAGTTATCAATTTTCAACTATCGATTTAAGCATTTCTACCCATTCTTTTGAATTATTCAAGCTTTCTACCAATTGCCAATGCTGACCACCATTTTCTTCAAATAATTCTTTGTATTCCTCCCCTACTTCAATGGTTGTTTCCAAACAATCAGCTACAAAAGCAGGAGAAAAGGCTAAAATGTTTTTCTTTCCTTCTTTGGTCAATTTTTTGATGGTTTCATCGGTGTAGGGCTGCAACCAAGGATCTCTACCTAATCTACTTTGAAATGCAGTTGTATATTCTCCCTCTTTCAATCCCATTTCTTGGGCGATTAAGCGAGAAGTTGCAAAACATTGTGCGCGGTAACAGCCATGATTTTTTTCTGTAATTTGTTGACAACAAGTTCCAAAAGCACAAGTGCTTTTGCTTAAATCCCCTTTGCGGATATGTCGCTCTGGAACGCCATGATAGGAAAAAATGTAATGATCAAAGTCATGTTCTTTTTGATATTTACTTGCTTTCTTCGCAAAGTATTTGGCAAAATCCGGATGGTTGTAAAAATAATTTACCACTTTCAATTCAGGCATAATTTGCCAGGATTTCATTATTCCCATCACACGTTCATAAACTGAACCTGTTGTTGCAGAAGCATATTGTGGAAATAATGGAATGACAATTAATTTTGTCAAATTCATGAACTCAAATTCCTTCAAGACGCTGTCTAAAGAAGGATTTTGATAGCGCATCGCCAGTCGAACTGCATATTGATTTCCTAAAACTTCTTGTAAGTCGCGCGCATTATCTTCTCCATAGAATTTCAGAGGTGATCCGCGGTGCTCCCACAGTTGTTGGTACACCTTAGCTGATTTGG
>JBEGQV010000283.1:0-2753 GCA_041180785.1 Bacteroidota bacterium
GGCGAAAAAAATGCAGTAAACATTGGTCTTATCATGTACGGGATCGGTTTTATTTTGTTTGCTTATGCCAGTCAATCGTGGATGATGTATGCCTTCATGATTCCATTTGGACTCGGGGGAATTGCAGGGCCCTCTTTACAAAGCATGATAACCCAGCAAGTGGGTCCCAATGAGCAAGGAGAATTGCAAGGTGGATTGACCAGTATGCAATCCATTACCACAATTATCGGTCCTTTATTTGCCTCTAATTTATTTGCTTATTTTACAAGTGCAGAAGCCCCCATTCAATTTCCAGGGGCTGCCTTTTTAGTCGCAGGTATACTCGTTTTTGTTGGGTGGGGTATCGCGATGAAAAGTTTCAAATAAATGGTAAAAAGGGAGATATTTGACTATATTTGCACTCAAATTTTGTCGAATGAAGCATTTTAGATTTATCATTTTAAGTTGTTTAGTCGGATTGGGTTGGGCATGCACAAAGGCGAATGAGCCAACTACTAAGTCAGAAATACTACAATCTAAAACATGGATGGTTGAATCTGTGGAAGCATCTGGTTATTTAACAGGATTAATTTACCAGAGAGGACGAACGCCAGAAGGATCCCAATATGATATGTCAAAAGTACGTGTAACGTTCTATTCTAGCGGAAGTGCAACGGCAATTGATAATACAGGAAATTCGCAAACCAGTGGAAAGTGGACGCTGACAGATGCAGACACTAAAATCAATATAACGGGTTCAGGAAATTATTTATTGGATGGAAGCGGAGATATCAATACGTTATCTACTACACAGTTTGTTTTTTCTGGCGAGCGAACCTATAAATCACAGTCGGTAAAAGCAGTTGTTCGAATGATTCCTGCCCAATAAATTAAGGCAGGAATTGTTTGATATGATTTCGTGCTGTTAAGATTGCCTTCTCAATATCTGAATCAGACCCCTCATACGCTTTGTCTTCCACCTCAATAACGATGGGTCCTCTGTAGCGTACATCATTTAAGGCAGAGATGAAACTCCCCCAGTTAATTTCTCCTAAACCAGGTAGTTTTGGTGTGTGGAATTCCAAAGGGTTTGCCAAAATTCCAACACGATTCAGCTGATCTCTGTTGATCTTTACATCCTTCAAATGTATGTGATGTAACTTTTCCTTGTAATGATAAATGGGGTATAGATAGTCCATCATTTGAAAGACCATATGCGATGGGTCATAATTTAATCCAAAATTTGTGGATGGAATAATGCTAAATAATTGATCCCAAATTTTTGGCGTAGTTGCTAAATTTTTACCTCCTGGCCATTCGTCATCTGTAAAATACATCGGACAATTTTCAATGCCTATTTTGATATGGAATTGATCAGCTAAGGCGATAATTTCTGGCCAAACTTCCCTAAATTTTTCTACATTATATGCTACATTTTTATGGTAATCTCGACCAATAAACGTGTTCACACGCTCAATTCCTAGGATGGCTGCAGCCCTAATGATTTTTTTAATATGCTCACGGTAAAAAATAGCTAATTTTTCATCCGGATCCATCGGATTAGGGTAATAGCCTAAAGCCGAAATTTTCACAGGATGGGCGGCAAGTTTTGTTTTAAGAGTCAGTAATTCTGCCTCACTTAGTGAGTCAACTGCAATGTGTGATACCCCTGCATATCGTCGCGTATCGGCGTTTTGACTTGGCCAGCACATGATTTCAACACAGGCAAATCCATGTTGATGCGCGAAATCAAGCACTTCTTCCAATGATTTATTTGGTAAAATGGCAGATGCAAATCCTAAATCTAGCATGACTTGTTTCCAGATAATTTATTCAACAAATAAAACAACACAAAAGACAAGGTAGTAATCCATAATCCAACCGCTTCTCGAGCTAACTCTTGATTATGTGTTTTCATACTCAATCCATCTGAAATAAATCCCTCCCAAGCATCCATTTCTGTCCAAATTTGCAAACCAGCAGCAAAAGACATGATCGTTGCAAGTATTAATACTTCACAGTTGATTTTTCCTTGAGAAGTACGAAAGGCAATGTATGCAGAAATAACATAGGGTGGTATCCAAATGATTGGATCAGGGTCATTCATTTGCCAATAGGCAAATAACAAAAACACCAAAGTAAAAAAATAGCCAAGAATAGTTTGCATCTTTTTCATAGGTTAATGGGTCTTATTCACATAATTGATGAGAAGCTTGTTGAGCTCCTGGGTAATTTAATCGCATCGCCTGTTTGATAGAGATGCAGGCTTTATCTTTTTGGTTTGCGTAGTAATAACTTAATCCTAATGCATAATAGGCCTTACCAAAATTAGGATTAATTTCGATACTTTTTTCAAAATCGGTATTCGCTTCTGTATAGTTTTTTTGCTGAAAGTAGATGTTTCCTCGATTATAGAAGGCATCTGGGTTGTTGGATTTTAATTTGATGGCTTGACTAAAATCGGCAACTGCTTCCATCGGTTTGCCCAATGCTGCCTGAATGATCCCTTTTTTTAGATAAACATCACTTGAGTCTGGGGCCATTGAAGCCGTTTTTTCAATCAATGGAAGTGCGTTTTTCCAATCATTCTGTTCCATTTTAACTGCAACAAGATTTAAATGCGCTTGGTAAAAGGAAGGTTTTAATGCTACGGCTTTTTGATAGTTCATTTCAGCTTCGCTGAAATTCTTTTCTTGAAACAAAATCACTCCTTTTAAATTATATGCTTCAGCAAAACCTGGATTCTTTTCCAATGCTTTTTCAATGGCATCTTT
>JBEGQV010000284.1:0-7554 GCA_041180785.1 Bacteroidota bacterium
GCAGCTTCTCGATCAAAAAAATAACCCGCCCAAATTTGCTTTAAACCTGGTTTTTCAGTTAAATCTTCCGGACGAAGTCGCATTTGAATGTTGTCGGAAAAATAATTTCCAAAATTCATACTTGGACTTCCAGAGCCTACAAATATTAATTTTTCCACATGATCTGGATGGCGGGAACAATATTCCATTGAGAGCATTCCTCCCCAGGATTGACCAACCAAAATAAGCTTTTTAACCTGTAATTTTTCGCGCAATGCTTCCAAATCTTCCACGTATTTTTCCAAGGAAAGAGTGGTGGAATCAATTTTTGGCATAATGGTTTTTCCAGTTCCTCGCTGATGAAGGATGATGGATCGAGCATGCTTGCTCAGGAATTCATGGATTGGATAAACATAGTCTGGATTTAATCCGGGTCCACCTGAAAGCAACACCACCGGTGTCCCAGACCCTTTTTCTTCAATAAAAATAGCAGTTTGATCTTTACTCTTGATAAAATAACCCTCTTGGCCATTTGCGTAAAGCGCACCCGTTACTAGTAATACAATAAAAAAAATAACTCGCATTGAATAAAAATAGTTTGAATGCTCAAAAGTAATCATACTTTTCCTATGTTTAGTATAAGTTTTTATTGAAAAAATAGTAAATTCCTAAAATATGTACGTATAAAATTATATTCGTTTAAAAAATGAAAAAAATCGCCAGCTTGTTGTTATTGGTTTATGTACTTTCTTCTTGCGGTAAAAAAGAGGAAAACTTGTCGACTTATTTTAATTATGCAGATTCGATAGAGGCTGCAGGTGTACGAATGATTCCCATTCAAACGCCTAAAGGGAATTTCAAAGTTTGGACCAAGCGATTTGGAAATAATCCTAAGATCAAAATCTTGTTGCTTCATGGTGGTCCGGCCATGACACATGAGTACATGGAATGCTTTGAAACTTTTTTCCAAAGGGAAGGATTTGAATTTTATGAATATGATCAGCTTGGTTCCTATTATAGTGACCAGCCAAAAGATTCAACACTTTGGAGAACAGACCGATTTGTGGAAGAAGTTGAACAAGTTCGTAAAGCCATTGGAGCAGATGATTCAAATTTTTATCTGTTAGGGAATTCTTGGGGCGGCATTTTGGCCATGGAATATGCCTTGAAATATCAAAAAAATCTAAAAGGGCTCTTGATTTCGAACATGGTGGCAAGTGCCCCAGAATACGGAAAATATGCGGAGGAGGTTTTAGCAAAACAAATGAATCCACAAGTGCTTTCAGAAATACGCGAAATAGAAGCAAAAAAAGATTATAACAATCCACGATTCATGGAATTATTAATTCCTAATTATTATCATGAACACATCTGCAGGTTAAAAGAGTGGCCAGATGCCTTGAATAGGTCGTTAAAACATGCCAATAGTTCCATTTATGTACAAATGCAAGGCCCTAGTGAGTTTGGCATCAGTGGCCTGTTAGCCACTTGGGATATCAAAAAACGCTTACATGAAATTACCGTTCCTACGCTAATGATTGGTGCAAAATATGATACAATGGATCCGAAGGCAATGGAGGAACAAAGTAAAATGGTACAACATGGAACGTATCTATATTGCCCCAATGGCAGTCATTTAGCCATGTGGGATGACCAAAAAACATATATGAATGGCGTCATTCAATTCATTCATCAAGTACATGAAAAGTAATTTATTTAATTTTTCCTTTTAAATAATACAATTGCTCTTCGATTGACTTTTCTTGTTTGAATGTTGATTGATAGACATAATCGGTGGGAAGTTCCTCCGCCATGCGAAGGTCTGCCATTTTACCATTAGACTCAATCGAAAGCGGATTCAGTAGTAAGCCGGAACGCGTGCAATAAATAGTTGCTTGTGGTTTTAAAACCGAACCCCATTTAGCATTCCGGTAGTAACAATTAACAATTCCGGGTAGGTCTAAAAGGACGATGCTGCTATCGGTGGTGGGATGAACATATTGCAGCGGGTTGACCGCTGCATTTTTTCCACCTACATTGATGCTCGTGTAAAATCCTTGTTCATCTAAGGTATTCGTGATAAAAGCCTTTAAAAAATGTCGAAGGGATCCTTCATAGGCCGTTCTTCGTTTTCGAATCCACTTCACCAATTCTTTAAAATCCGTGGGATCCATGGGTTCAAAATAACCCGACAAAGAATACCGGGTTTGTTTGTTACTGAGCTCAAATTCGGTTAAAAAACCTTTGTAAAAATAGCCCAATACATTGTTTTCTATCAATAAAGGCTCATTCGCCTTGGCCTTGAAATTCTTTTTTAAATTTCCATTGTTTTCAAATTCGATGACTTCGCGATTGCGAATTTGGATTTCCTTCCTCGAATAACCTCTTCCAAGCAATTCTCTTTCAAAGATTTTCATGCTCCGTTCCCAGTTGACATCCCTTCCGGCACTCACTTTCACTTCAAGGAGACTGTTGGAACTTTCCGTTAAATACAGCACCAAATTAGTGTAATTTTCTTCTATTTTGAGTGCATATACCTTGTTTTCATACCCCACACTTGACACATGCACTTGGTATTGTCCGGGATATATTTTGGACAAACTAAACTCTCCATTTTCATTTGCCTGCGTACCGTAGGAGGTATTATTAAAGAAAATATGAGCAAAAGGAATAGCCTCTTTGGTTTTACTATCCAATATTTTACCTTGGTATACAAAACGATTTTGTGCGAAAAGCACATTCGTTAAAAGTAAACAGCAAAAAAGAGACAGAAATTTCATTGCTTAATCTTTCTGCATATTGTACATAAGCGTTTGGATCTTCCAATCTTCCCCAACTTTTTGGAGTAAAAATACATCTACTCCTTTGTGCGTAAATTTCCCATTTAAATAAAATTCGTAAGGAACCCAAGCCGTTGCAATTTCATGATCAATCAGAATACTACCCCAAGAAACCACTCGCTCATCTAACTCTCCTGATTTTCGACTCATTACACTTTGTACAAATTTTGCAAGAGGTACTTCACGTATTGTATTTCCTTCAGGCGCTTTCACACTAACCTGTAACATTGCATGTGGAAAAAAACAAGACTTTAATGCCACCGAATCAACGGATTTCATGGCAGAGAACGTCTTTAAAATCACAGATTTGATTACATCTGAATCATTGTTCTTTGCAGAATTTGCAGGTAAATTAAACAATAATACAAGTAAACTTAGACAATATATTTTTTTCATCAAGCTAAGTTTAAATAAATTTATTTATCCTCCAAACTCTTCATCACCCAATTTCTAAACTCTGTTCGGACTTTCGAAGGATTCGAGGAAGGTCGCTGCATCAACACCATGGCAATCATTTCATGTTTTTGATCGATGAAGAAAATTGGACCTGTTGCACCGCTCCAGTACAAGGTGCCAGCCGGACGTGGATCATCTCCTACTTCTTGACGTTTGATCGCATATCCAAAAGTATATCCATTATTCTTTAAGTTGTCTGTTGGGGTAATAGCTGCTTCTAAACTCAAGGGCACATAATCTGTCTTCATCATGGCAATGGTAGAAGGCTTCGCAATACGAACACCATTTAACTCTCCATTTTGCAAGACCATCTGACAAAACTTGAAATAATCAATTGCTGTAGAATGTAATCCTCCTGAACCCGAATAATAGGTCTTTTGTCCACTAATTTTAATGCTTTTTTCGGATCCTGGATCAATAAGCGCTAATCCTCCTTTTCCATCTGCTTGGTAATACGAGGTAAAGCGAGGGGCATCTTTCGCCTCTAAAAAGAAATGCGTATCCACCATTCCAAGCGGATCTAAAATTCGTTTTTGAACAAAATCCTGGAAAGGTTGACCCGTAATTACTTCAATGACCCGACCAGCAACTAACAATCCTGGCCCATAAATCCAGCCTTCACCGGGCTCATGAGTCAAGGGTAATTTTGCAAGGTTTTTAACATAATGTGTTAAATCACTCGAATAGGCATCTTTGGTAATTGCATTGTAAATCTCTGGCATATTTCCTCCATATGCACTTGGTTGGCCAGTGGTATGGGTTAACAAATGTTTAATCAACATCGGCTTAGTGGCTTCTTTGGTCTTATAGATCCAATGTCCATCCACACTGTCCTTTGAAATCAAAACTTGCTGGGAAGCAAACTCAGGCAAATACTTACTCACTGGGTCAGATGGTTTACATTTTCCATCCTCCATTAATAATAATAAAGCCAAGGTAGCAACCGGTTTGGTCATTGATGCTAAACGAAAAATGGCATCTTTTTTCATTGGAATATGTGTTTCCATTTGCGATTCACCCTTGGCCTCAAAGTGAACAATTTTCCCCTTGCGAGCAATTAAAGTTACTGCTCCTGCCAAATCTTTGTTCTGAATGGATTTACTTACAAAATTTTCATAATCATTTAAAACCGACTGATTAAACCCCAACTCTTTTACTTCCTTCTCACCTACCGGCTCCAGGCTCACCACATTCTTTACAGGCTTTTTGATTCCTTCATAAACACCTTTTCTAAATTCATCACTAAAATAAAATTGAAACGGATTTGGTGTAGTTAAGGCCCCAATTTGGGTCATAAATACCGCGACAACATCATCCTTTGGATTGACAAAAAAGTGTGTTGAATTGGCCCCACTCCAAAAATATTCTCCTTCACTTACATTTTCCTTATTTGCCAGCAATGGGTCTTTCAATAAACCAAACCCGATACCAAAACCATAGCCTGGTTCTAAATTGGTACTTCCATCATCCGTGATACAAATTCCGGTGGCAATTTTATAGATCCACGAATTTTGATCAGGCTTACGCGTAATTGGACCTGTTACATCCTGACGCATCAGCTCCAAGGTCTCTTTTTTTAAAATGCGTTTACCATTCAATTCACCATTGTTGTAAAGCATTTTAGCAAATTTTAGGTAATCATCTGTTGTGCCCCATAAGGCATTTACACCTGCAAAAACCGTCACACCTGTACTTTGTGGCTGCATGGCAGACCTTGTCAAATTTTTACCATCTGCAAAATCATACACAATCATCGCTCGTTTTTGTTGTTCAGGATTCAAGTTATACCCTGTGTCTTTCATGCCCAATGGTTGAAAAATGGTTCTTTTCAAAAAAGCATCAGTTGTCTCACCGCTCAACACTTCTATCAGGCGAGAAGCAACATCGGGACCAAAGGAATAATTCCACTTAGTACCAGGCTCATAAGACAATGGAATTTTGGCCAGGGCTTTTACTCGTTTTTCAATGGTGGTCAAGCTCTGATCATATAAAATCGTATTCCAAATATCACGATCCATTTTGACTTGGGTAATGCCGTGTGACATTCCAGAGGTATGACTCAGCAATTGTCGTATTGTTATTTTTTGTTGGGTCGGTACGGAACCACTTGCCATTCCTTTATTCACATCTTGAACCACAGTCAAATGTTGAAATTCAGGTAAATACTTCTCAACTGGGTCTTCCAATTGGAATTTACCTTTTTCAAATAGAGTCATTAGTGCAACTGTCACAATTGGTTTGGACATCGATTGCAAATAATAAATTTCATTACCACTCATGGCAACATTATTTTCTACATCGCGTTTGCCATAAAATTTATTATAGACTACTTTATTTTTATGGTACACCAATCCATGTACACCCATCAATTTTTTTTGTTGCACATTTTGTTGCAGAAATTGATCTAGGGTTTGAAAATTTTGTGCAAAAACAAAGGTGGTGAAACAAATGAACACCAAGGATATCAAAATTTTGTAAGTCAACGTTTTCATAGAATTGCGCTTAATTGTTTGCTAAATAGGTATCAATATGTTGAATAAGGGGTTGCGTCTTTTTTCGCACACGCAAATAATTGGCAAAACTAATTTTTGCCAATCCTTGTTTCTGAAAAAGATAATTTCCAAATCGCCTTTTGAAATCATCACTTAACTTCAAGGCACGAATTTTCTCCATTAATTCAGGTGTAATTTTCTGCTTAATATGTATAAACTCTGGATTAACATTTGAAATAGCTGCATTTTGAGGGCTAGACATCCAGAGTAAAAATAATTCACCTGGAAAATTATTATCTAAAAAACTAAAAAAATCTTTCCATTGCGAAGTCTCCTGATCAAAAGCTCTAAATTCGGCCATATCTGCTTCTATTTCATAAGATGTTATCTCCTCCACCAGGGATTTATCCTTAATTAATCGTAAAGAACCAGAATTCTTCATTAAATCGAAAATACGTTTATCATTCGAAAACCGATACATATACATATTCATAGAATCCGCTATTTCTTTTGGATTTACGTCATATTTCATCAACAATCGGATAGATAAACGTTCATTAATTTGAAGAGATGGCATACCAACCTTCATCAAGCTATCAATCGTTCGATCATTTCGCACCACCTCTGCTCGGAATAATTCCAAGTATTCTTTTGCGCGGTTGTTTTCAATTTGATGTTCCCGCAAATTTTCAGCAATGAAGCCAAGTGTGACCGCAGCAAACAGCATGATAAATTCGGTAATGTACTCTTTTAATTTTTTGGGTAAGTGATGGGGGTGATGTACTTCCATGAATGATTCATTTTGACGTAAATAAATTTACAAATTTTTTAGTGTTGATTTTTTGACAAAATTCTAATTAGACAAATTAAAAAGAAATCTGGACAAAATTGTATTTTTTTAGACAAAGGGGTATAACAAAAAATCCACCTGTTGGTGGATTTTTTGTTATAGCTAAATTATTTAAACAACAGCGGTGCAAAATTGTTTAAATAAATGCGCCAATTGGCCCAGGTGTGTCCACCTGAGTTGACAAAGAAGGTATGCTTCAAACCATTATCGGTTAAGGTCTTATCTAATAAACGAGCCGACTCAATTAAGAAATCGGTATCCCCACAAGCTAAGAAATACAATTTATAACCTGCCTTTTTAAGGCCTTGAAATTGTTGATTGTATTCGGCCTTCGACTTATCATCTGGCATACGAATACCATTACTTAAAGGACAAATGTATTGGAAGAATCCTGGATTCAAATTCGTCACGCGAATCGTATGTCCTGCGCCCATCGACAAACCTGCAATGGCTCTCGATTTTGGATTAGCAACAACTTTAAAGTTTTTCTCAATATAGGGCACAATATCATTCACGATACTGTTCACATACAAATCCGCAAATTTTGGATCTGCACGATCAAACGTTTTTTCTGGCAACATAGAAGTTTTAGCTGCTTGTTGTCCCGGATTACCATTCGGCATCACTACCAACATGGGTTTTGCCAATCCTTTTTCAATCAAATTATCCATGATTTGACGTGTGCGACCCATTGTGCTCCAAGCGTCTTCATCGCCACCAGCACCGTGCAATAAATACAAAACAGGATATTTGTCCTTACTTGTTTCATAGCCATATGGTGTGTACACAAACATGCGACGATTCACACCAATTGTTGGTGAATCATACCAAACTTGTGATAAATTTCCACGTTTTCCTGCTTCAAAATAGTTGGCTGTTGACTCGCCAGGAATCAATAACACACTCAAATAACGTGTTCCATCACGTTGCATTAAAA